>JAHFIF010000023.1 GCA_023246535.1 bacterium | reverse complement strand
GTAGATCGAGCTCCAGAAACGCTCGTCGGGATGTCCGCCCTCCGCGGTCCGTACCAGTTCGTCGAGGACCGGCAACAGGTGGTGGAAGTAGGCCTCGAGGTGCTTGCCGAAAGTTTCGGCCAGCTTGCCGGCAGCGTTGCGGAGGCGACGGTAGTCGTCAGCTGCGCCGGCCAGTCGGACCTCGGGGATCCCGCACATGGTGTGGGTGTGATAGTCGTAGTACGGGCTCGCTGCGTCCATGAAAGCGACGAGGCTGGCAGTACGCGATTCCGGAGTCGCCGTGGTAAACGGCGGCAGCAGATGCGCCATGATGTCCGAGGGCATGCGTTCGGCCAGCGGCTTTTCGAAGAGGTCGATAGCCTCGCCCCACGGGCTGTTCGGGTCGCCGAGCCGGAGACCGTCGTGACGGACGTCGATCCTGTCTTTTTCGACGAGCCGCGTGAACAGGTGGCGATAGTCCGAGACGTTGGCCTTCACGGTGTAGGCGACCTCGTGCACGATGATGTGCATGAGCACCTCGGGCCGCAGGGTGAGGGCGTAGTGGTTGCTGAAGCATTCGTGCACCGCCTGGAAGAACAGGCTGCTTGGAACCGGTCGGTAGCCAACGGCGAGCATGTCCTTGCGTGCGACGTGCTCGATTTTTTTCCCGGGCATGATGACCCCGAGATACTCTGCCATGGACCGCTTGGAAGGCCGCGGGCGTTGTGTTGTCACCGAATCTGTCGGAAAGCGTTGCTTTACCTTGGAGAGGTCGACGGTAACCGTGCGGCAGATGCTGATGTTTTCGCTCACGTTATCTCCTTTTTTTGAAAGATACGCCATTTTGGCGCAGATCGAACTCTAGTTCGAACCACGTATTTAAGCATAAAAATCGCATTATGTCAAGGTTATAGGCTATTTTTGCCGTCTTTATTAATTCGTTGACTTAACCAATCTTTTCCCCCATAATACCGAACATGGATGCGCCCAACGCGCACCCGCCAGTCAATATGGAGAGTTGGCCTGCGCCCAAGGCGCACCCGCCTAGGGCGGGGAGTGGTTCCACGAGGTCAACAAACAAATAATCGAATAATGGAGAGTTGGCCGAGTGGTCCAAGGCAGCAGTTTGCTAAACTGCGCTCCCGTAAGGGGGCTCATAGGTTCAAATCCTATACTCTCCGCTCGAAAAGATCAGCAGTAATGTTGGTCTTTTTTAAATTTTAAGTAATGGAATAATAGAGCAAAGCATTGTCGCGTTTCTATAAAGTCGAGCAAGATGGTGGTTTTTGTGATAAAATAATTGTCTATGTTAAAGGCCAAGAAGTCTGTTCGAATAATATTACTGCTTATCATCTTCTTTTCCTGCGCCATGGTCTGTTTTGCTTTTTTGACACCATCACAAATATGCCTGCTTCGCGGAGGCAGACCTTTTCCTAACCCGCTCACACCGATAATACATTGTGAATTTAAAGCCAAGGACGCCGGCAAAAAATGTTTATACGACGAAGAGTGCGAAAAACATTTCTGTTTATACCAAAACCCGCACGATAAAAATTTTTCGATGGACTCGCTCAAAAGTGGCGGCGGCTGCAGCGAATATCAAGAAGATTTTTTTTGGACTCCAAAATGTCATAGGCCTGATGATGGGAAAGAAACTAATAATGCGGGTAAAGCTAAACTCGCAAGACCGGATAATATAAACGGCGTTCTCTGCGAAGAGGGTACTCAATAAGCGGTCCTGTCCCGGTTTATTATGGTTGGTCCAAGAATGAACAAGCAAAAATATTGAGATTTTTATTAATACTAAAAAATACTGGACAGCACGCCGATTCCGATATCATGTTATCGATAACACCTTCGTCTAATTGTTTGTTTTTGTCAGAGTATGAAGGTAAGGCAGATAAGCCGGAAATGCCTGAAAGGCCGCGCATGTCTCATGACTTAGGGACGGCGCTGGGTCTATCACGATCTGTTGTTTTTGGCGGTGGTGGTATGAAGGTGCGCAGTATAGTACGAACTACAGAACGGCTTATTGAAGTTGAGATATTTAAACTTCGTGCCAGCGAGGAGCTACCAGTGCTTAATGATCCAATAATTTGTGAAATTGAAGGACTGGAAGCGTGTTTGGAAATAAAAATTAACTCACATAGAACTACAGGACCAATTCAAAAAAGTTTACATCTTAAACTACCAACCTAAGACGCCAGATAGTATCGGCGTAATTGTAATTACGCCGAATAACCGGGACATGGCCAATCTCGACGTTGGTCGTTATTGAAATTCATATTGATAGACTCATGTGCCCATCTTTGGTTTTTTCCGATTCATACATCCTCAAGATCACACGGTTCAAAGCCATGTAAACCCCTTACAATATCGCCAACGGTTGGGTACCAGATCCGCATGCATTGCTCGAAGAGACCAGCATTAATCGTTGGTCTTTTTTATTTACTAGGCGTATTCTTTGGTTATGACCATCGCGTTCGGGACACGGGCTTAAACCAAGACCATGAAAATTTTTAAAGCAAAATATTTTTTCTACGCCGTTATAATTCTGTCGCTGGCGGGTTTGGGATATTACTACCGCGACGAGGTCGGACGGGTTTGGCGGCAATTCGTCAATCGGTCGCTGCCTTGCCAGCAGCCGATTACCTATTCGATCGGCAATGTCGACCCACGGTTCAATTTGAGCAAGGGTCAGGTGCTGGCCTTTGTGCAAAAAGCGATAAAAATTTGGGAAGACCCGGTTGGCAAAAAGCTGTTCGCGTATTCGCCGACCGGCGATCTGAAAATAGATTTCATTTATGACGACCGGCAAAAAGCCACCGACGCTTTGAAAAAAATCGGGATCACGCTTAGCGACGACAAGGCGACCTTCAATGCCCTAAAAATAAAATACGACCAAATGTCGGCCGCGTACCGCCAAGACAAGGCGCGCATCGACGCGCTCGTCGCCGCCTATAACGCCGACAAGGCGGCATACGAAAAAGACGTTGCCGATTGGAACAACCGCGGCGGGGCGCCCAAAGACGTCTTTGACGCGCTCGAGGCGCGCCGTCTTGCGCTAAACGATCGGCTGGCGGCAATCAACGACGCGGAAAACGCGCTCAACGCGTCCATCGATATCATGAATTCAACCGCCGCCGTCCTGAACAAACTGATCGGCGCTTTAAATCTCCAAGTTACAAAATATAACACCGTTGGCGCGTCAAACGGACAGCAATACAACGAAGGCGTTTACACGAACGACGCCGGCGGGACAAGAATCGACATTTATCAATTCAACGACACTAACCAGCTGGTGCGTCTTTTTGCCCACGAGCTCGGGCATGCACTGGGACTGGAGCATTTGGCCAACCCCAAAGCCATCATGTATTACCTGAACGAAGGCTCCAACGAAAAACTGACAGCTGACGATTTGGCGGCGTTAAAATCCGTTTGCCGGATACAATAGTCATTAGGCCGGCAATGACTTAAGTATCCCTTAGGTTTTTTAAACGTTTTTTGGAAGAATGATCGGTCGCGTTGACCGTTGCGCGTCTTTGTGATAATTTATCGGCGCACATTCACAAATAGCGGCTTTGATAAAAAGCGGAAAGGTGGACGATGCTCATATTTCTCCTGATCCTGAATTTCGCGATCTCCTGGTTCAACGCTTGGGCTTGCGGCAAGGCTTGGCCCGAAACAAAGCATGTCGGCGGGTGGGCGCATTTTATGAACTGGATGGGCGCGATCATGAGTGCCTGTGGTTTCACCTGGTGCTTTCTCATCCTCCTTGCGCTTCTCGGGACCGTTGTTCCGTACGGTTCGGATGCCGACGGGGCGAGCGCCTTCGTGGTTTCGCCGCTGATGCTTAAAGCGGTCGTCGAGCTTGGATACGCGGTCATCATTCTGCCGATCATCGGTTCCGGGTTTGCGATCACGATCGATTCGTGGGCGCATTTTTACCGCCGTCGCAGTTTCGGCAGCGGCGCGATCGCCGGGTACAACACGGCCGCGCAGATCTACAACACGTACGAAGCGGTGAGCATGTTGCCCGGCGTCCTCAAAGACCTGTACGGCATGTTTGTTGGCGGCGATTCGTCAGACAGCTCGAGCAGCGACAGCGGCGGGTTGAAGGGGTTTGCCATCTTCGTTGTCATCATGCTCGTCGTCGCTGCGCTGGTGGGCGGTATTCTCCTGACGCGCGGGATCATCATGGCCACGGCCAAAAACAATTCGGTCGACCGCAATCTGCAATTCGCAACGGCGGACGGCGAGCAGGCGGAATATCTTCCGCCGGGTTTCGATGGTCGACAGCGCAGGGCGAGTCGGTATCGGCGTCGGTAACGGCGACAGATTTCATAGAGCGCACGATCCAGCCGGGTCGCGGCGCTCTTTTTTAAATCGTCTTATTATTTAATTTTTTACGCTTGGCGCGTTGCTGGCAATCGTTCCCGCACCCTCCACGAAACTGACCACGAACGTCGATTTTGTGGTATGATTGTCATATTGAAGCGAATCGCAATCTCTAAAATTTAATCCAATGTTATGAATAACAAGCTTTTCGCCATGCTCGCCGTGTTGGCCGTGTGTGCGACCGTTCTGGGGAGCGCGTACATGGTTTCCAACCGCAACTTCTATATTAAGAACATCGGAGGTAGCAGCACGCTGCAGAACGACAAACAACTCAACACCATCAGCACGAGCGGCGACGGCAAGGTTTACGCCAAGCCGGACATGGCTTCTTTCACCGTCGGCGTTTCCGAAACGGCGTCGACGAGCGCCGCCGCCCTGGACAAGGCGAACGCGAAGATCGGCGAAGCGACCGCCACCTTGCTCAAGGACGGCGTTAATAAAGACGATATCCAAACTTCTAATTACAATCTTTACACCGATTACGATTATAACGGCGGCTACAGAAAGATCGTGGGCCAACGCGCGGACATTAGGCTGAGTGTCAAAATAAGATCGATCGACGACAAGGCGGGCAAGGTGACCAAAGCCATCGACGATCTTTCAAAGATCGAGAGGATCGAAATAAGTTCCATCAACTTCGACATCGAGAACAAAAAGGCGTTTTACACCCAGGCGCGCCAATTGGCTTTTGCGAAAGCCAAACAAAAGGCGGAGGAGCTGGCCGGCCTCGGCGATGTCCGCTTGCTCAAGCCCGTCTCCATCGCCGATCAGACATACGACTACACTTACGCGCCGCAGCGGCAATCCAATGTCGCGTGGGAGGGGACTGGCGCCGCCGACAACGCGGCTAAAACAGCCGATCTTTCCACTGGCCAACTGGAGATCAATATAAGCTTACAGGTGATCTGGGGCATTGAATGAAGCTTTGGCCGCCCGATCGCGGCCGTGCGTTCGACAAGATCGCCGGCGGCATTGTGCCTTTCGCGGAAAGGGGTAGAATTAACGACAGAAGGTCAATTAACGCCATGAATTTATGTGGGCAATAATCGGGTTTATCATTGCCATCGGCGCGCCGCGGTTGGTTTCGGTGTATTTGTATTTTTTTAGCGGCTGGTTTGCCGGGGTTTTCCAGACCAAAGGCTGGCCGATCTTGGGTTTCATCTTTCTGCCGCGGACAATGCTTTGGTACAGCGCCGTGGCGCATTGGTGGGGCGGACATTGGGGATTGTGGCAATACGTTTTGCTCGCCGTCGCGATCATGGCCGACTTGGGCGTCGGCAAATCCACTTACAAGCGCAAGCCTTACGGATATCTGTAAAGTCGGCTAGCAGTAAACAACCGTCCGCAAGGACGGTTTTTTTAATCTGCGATCATGCTAAGATCATAATGCGCCTATGAAAGATAAATTAAGGATCGCGATCATTGTTTTGTTCGTCGCTTATTTTGCGGTTTTGATGAAACTGCTGGTCTTCAGGCAGGGGGCGGCGGGTTTGGGCGGGGGCGGAAATTTCGTGCCGTTTAAAACCATTTTGGATTATCTCAACGACACGCCGTCGCCAGGCGTGGCGCTTTTCAATTTGGCCGGGAACATCATCATCTTCGTTCCGCTGGGTTTTTTAATTCCCGCCCTGCACCGTTCCGCAAAATGGAAAACCGTTTTGGCCGCCGCGTTCGCCGTCAGTTTGGCGTTTGAAACGATCCAAGGCGTCTTTAAAGTCGGCGTGTTCGACGTTGATGATATTTTGCTCAATGTCCTCGGCGCCCTTCTTGGATATTTTGTCTGGGTCGGCATTTTGATGATCGTCGGAAAGATTGACCGATCGCGTCGTTAGTGATAATCAGTGCCCAGGAGGCACAATGGATGATGGTTCTTTGGAAGACGAAAAGGCTCAGGCCAAACGGTTGCTTGAAGAGGGCAGTGTTTTGAACATGGACTTTGGCAAGTTGGCCGATTTCTTCGACCGCACCAACGGCACGGACGCGGTGCGCCGAATCATTCCGGTGGCGGTGCAGCATGCCGACACCAAGGAGGTATTGATCATCGCCTACGCCGATGAGACGGCGCTGCAGCTGACGCTCGCCAAAAAGATCGCCGTTCTCTATTCGACATCCCGCGACGAGTTGTGGGAAAAGGGCGCGACCTCGGGCGACGTGCTCACGATCGTCGACGTTCTCGTCAACTGCGACCAGAACTCGCTCGTCTACCTGGTTCGTCCAGTCAGAAAAGGCGCTTGCCACACCAGAGACGCAAACGGCGCCACGCGCGGTTCGTGCTACTACCGCGCGATCGTCATGGTGAACAGCAAACCGATGCTGGTCCGGCTAAACACGATCGCTGTCTGAGATAACAATCGTGGTTCAACGCAGTTCGCGGGCAATGCTCGCGAACTTTTTATTATCGGTCAACGCTTGGCGCCAGCGGCGGCTATTTTGTGTTATAGTATCGGAATATGAAGAAAATGCTTTTTATTGCGATTGCTATTATTTTCGTCGGGGTCGGGTGTTCACGAAACGTTATCGCGCCGACGCCTGCTGCGAGTGTCTTGCCGACGCATAAAGAAAACAGAGTCGAGGCGAATGGTTTTTCTTTCGTGTTGCCCGACGGCAAAATCGCGGTGAAATTGCCCTTTGTCGATCTGGCACATGTCGACGATGATCGTCTTGAGATTATGGAAGCGGGGCAAGGATCGGGCATTTACAATACCGTATACGAAACGACCACGTTGAAAATTACCGAAGATCTGACGACCTCTTCATCGTGGGAACAATCCGAGGCGATCTTTAATCGATATCTCGGGCCGGCCTACAAAAAGCTCAAAGGTTATTCGGTAACAACGCAAACGATCAGCGCTAATAGTTTTGATACCGGCAAATGGCTGCCGGCCCCGGAAAATTTGCGCGTCGTTTCCTACATCAAGGGTTCGGAAAAAGACGAAATGCAATATTACGTTGTTGAACCCTGCAAGCATTGCAGTATCCTCATCTTTTCTGTTTACCCGCTCGCGGATATTGCCAAAGACGTCCCGGCGATCATCAAGAGTTTGGACTACACTTACGCAACGGTTTAAGAAACATCTTTTTGCCTTGTGAGGGTCGAGAAATCGGCCCTCTTTTTATATTACGGCAATCGCTGGCGCTCCATTGACATAAAGCAAAAAAGCTGATAATAAAGCGGCAGAGTCTTTTGACAACCAGCGTCAACCAACAAACCAACGACAGGATAGAAAGGACCAAGTAGTACCATGCGCAAATTCACGGCTCTCGCAATTCTTCTGATCTCTGCTTGCGGGGGATCGTCAGGCGGCAAAAAGGCCGCCGACGGTTCGGTCACCGGCCCCTATGCGGACGGCGGCCAATCGATCATCGCGGCCGGGTTGAGTTGCCCCGCGGTCAAACCGTGCGGCGGCAATCCGGTCGGAACCTGGAACGTCACCAATTTCTGTCTCGCCGGCTTAGGCGAGTCGATGGCGGCGCAAAGCCAAACCGACGGCGGCGTGCTGAGCGGCGTCGATCGATGTCTGACCGAGATCCGCTTGGTCGTGGACGGGATCATCGAATTCCAAGCCGACGGCACGTATGCGACCAAGAACATGACCGCCGCCCGGTTGGAATTCAAGTTCGTCGACAGTTGCCTCCGCAACCAAGGGAAGAGCTGCGCGACGCAAGAGGGTTGCGGCGCGGTCGGCGCCGACGGCGTGTGCGCCTGCAGCAAGGACGAATCGTCGGACAACAGTCCCAACTCGACGACCGGGGTTTTTAAGGCGGGGAGGGACATGCTGTATCTCGCGAGCAACGACAAGGCGGATGCGTCGACGACCTCGACCACCTCGGCTTGCAGTTCGTTCTTGTGCGACGTCCAGCGTTGGAAGTCATTCTCGCTCATCGATTATTGCGTCGAAGGCGACACGCTGAAATTCATCGAATCGGAAAGCAGCGACATTTATACGGTCATCACCGCCGTGCGCGCCAGCGGACCGGGAACGGTCGCCGCATCGACGCTGCCGGCCAGGGCGCCGGACAGTCCGGTGCCCGTAACCGCGCCGATCGTGATTAACGGCAATGATCCCGTCATCGATACCTTCAAGTCTTGCGGCGGGAACATCGTGGGGACATGGAACGTCTCCAAGCTCACTTTGGACAGCAGTCTGAAGGCAAAGCTGTTGAAGTATGTTCGCGGCATCGATGAAAACGGCGAATGTGCCGTCGCGATCGACGTGACCGATACGGGGAGCCTGGTCTTTCAGCCGCACAGCACGAATTTTTCCGGCGGCGCCGGTTACTGTTCGTTCGCTGAAAATCCGGCGCTCGCCATAACCTATTCGAGCGCGTGCCTAACGGCGAAAGCCAGAAGCTGCGCCGGTCTCGACGGATCGCTCAAGGCGCAAACGCTCGCGAGCGACGCAACGGCGATTGCCGGTTGCGCTCTGGGATCCGGCGGGAACTGCGTTTGCACCAAGACGCACCAGTATTCGTTCCCAAATTGCGAGTACGATACCAGTTCGATCATGTCGGATTTCTACACGGCGCCCGTCGATACCGGCCATGACGTGACCGCGACCGATACGCATTATTATTGCGTTTCCGGCAGCACGCTGAGCGTGCAAAATTACGAGTTCCGCATTGACGGCTTTATCGGTCAGGTCGTGATGACGGCCGTCCGAAACAATGACTCGACAACCGGCCGCGACGCGGGGACCGATATGCCGCGCGCTGATGCGGCGGTTGATGGCGGCGCTTGCGCCATTGCCAAGTCTTGTTCATCGAACAGCGATTGCTCGAGCGGTTTGACCTGCCAGAAGCAGTCAACGATGAACGGGAAAGTCGTGAATGCCACGTTCTGCATGCCGGCGCAATGCACGACCTGCACGAATCGGACCTGCATTTATGACGATGATCCAAAGGTCTGCGGCTTCGTGGAATGCCAATCGAACGACGCGGGCGCGGCCGACGCTCCCGTGGACAAACCGAAAACCGACGTCGCGCCGGTTGATGCAATGCCCGTGCCGCTTTCGACCATGGCTCCTTCCATGGCGGCGGCTTGTCCGGCTGCGGCCGCCGCGCCTTGCGGCGGCGACGTGACCGGGACTTGGAACATCGTCGGTATTTGCGACAAGTGGTTGAGCGAATCGGAATTGCTCAGCCAGATCAATAAAGACTGCGCCACCTGGGTCGACTATCTCGACACCGGCACGGCAACGTTCGGCTCGGACGGGACTTGTTCTGTTGATGAAAAAGCCATCTACAAAACCGCGTATGCGACGAGTTGTTTGACGGCGGCGAGCGATACCTGCGCCGACAAAGACTCACGCATCAAGAAAGAGATCGGGAAGGATTATGTTTCCGAAGCTGCTTGCGCGGCTTCTTCGGCGGATGTCTGCATGTGCAGCAACACGTTCGACCCGCCAACGGCGGCGGACGCCTGCACCTACTCGCTGAAAGGAAGTCAATTGACCTTCCTTTCGCCGCCATCGACCTTCAGCGCCAAAGCCTATGACTATTGCGTGCAAGGGAACGTGATGACGGTCTTCTTCACCTCCATGTCCGACGCCGGCGCGGCGGCGGGCGGCAAGGCCTCGGTGGTCTTCAATCGAGGAACTGCGGTCGACGCCGGAATCGACGGGTTCTAATCGCAACTTCGGCCGGGCATCCGCTTCAAGCGGATCGCCCGGCTTTTTTTAATATGAAAAACACCCCGGGTCGGACCGGGGCGTTTTATTTCCAGATGGCGGCAATGGGAACCGTTGTTTGTCCGATGAGGGGCGGGGGAGCGTCTTTGCCCGGCGTTCCCAGCGAGCCAACCTCGGCCGTCCAAACTTTTTTATCGGCGTTGATGCCGAAGATCAAACGCTTGTCGGAACAGCCGTAAGAGGCCACGTCGCCTTTATCGGAGAAAGGCAGAGTCCCGGTAAAGGGCGTGCAGACGACGCCGCCTTTAAGCTCGATGAGCCAGGCGCCGTCGTACGCGGTGGCCGGCGACAAATGCCCTTCCGGTTTGGGGAGCGGCTTGGTTAGCGAAAGAATGATCGATGCGGCATCGTTCGAATTGCCGGGACTAACGTTGCAACGCAGTTTGGAATTATCGGGAATTTGGAAGCAGGGGTCGTGGATCTCGTTGCCAACGGTGCAGCGCCAAGCATCGTCGCGGTAAGGGGCGGCGACCGAGCTAGTCCAACACGAGCCGTCAGTCACGGCGTCGCCTGGGCGCGGGGCGGGCGGAACATAGTTGATGATCTTGGTTGCGGCCTGAACGGAGACGGTCGAAATTTGCGCCGCGTCGTCACGTACGTCGCGCTCGTATTGCTTGGTGCTGCCGTAAAACGAACCGAGCCAAAAACTGAAAAACGGGAGCGCGGCGAAAAAGATGATCGCCAGCGTTATGGATAACCGCGTTACCTTGTTCCATTCAATCTTCATGCTTTCATTTTAGCACAATATTTATCATTGACGGAACGGCGGATCCTGGATACATTCAAAGCGCAACTGGCTGTAAACACCCACCTTGAGGGAGGTCTTTGAATGATGCGTGTAATTTTGGCCATGATCGTTTTGTCGGCGCAACCAGCCGCAAGTGTTCCCAGGAACCCGGTCTTTGAAGCGGAGGTGGCCAGGGTCAGGACTTTGGCCAAGAAGGCGGACGCCAACCTTGTCGTCAATAGCGCTATTGTTGCCGAAGACGGAAAAAATCACGGCTACATCGGCATTAAAGACAAGAAGCGTCCGGCTCTGAAATTCTTCTGCGTCTTCGATCTGGACTTGTCGCCTTGGGCAACATCCAAGATCTCGACCCGGGCGACGAAAATGGTCTACGAACGTCGAGACGAAGATATTGGGGTGTGCGCCAGATTCATCGTGACGGAAGAAACAGACAGCGGATTGAAGGATGTCGACCGTTCGGTCTGTCTCATTGGCGACGCGCTTTGGAATGTCAGCTATTTGAACGATGGCGATCCCGAACTCGAAGTCAGTGCGAAGCTTGTTTGCTTGGGGGCGGAATGCGATCGCCAACCATGAGGCGAACTGCCGCCTTTAGCCCTCCCGGGTCCGCTCGGGAGGGATTTTTATAAAAAAAGAGCCTCGCCGCGAGAACGTTGGATGTTCTCGGCGGCGAGGCAAGAGGGTAACTAAGTCGGTCGGATGATGCTTTGGAGCAGGTAGTCGAGGCGGGAAGCGCCCCAATCGTCGGCGCTGGTATTGAAGACGCTGAAGCGGTTTTCGTAGCGTTCCGCCACCACGGCTTCGATCGCATCCTGTTCCATTTCCAGGATCTCGGCCATCCAAGCGACGTCGTCGCCGCTCAGGTTGGCGAGGCCGATCTGGGCGGCGCGGTTTTGGATGCGCCGGGTCCAGATGTCGTTTTCCGTTTGACAGAGAACGACATGGTCGACCTCGATCCCGAGCGAGAAGAGCTGGTACAAGTAGCCCCAGCTCAAGACGATCGGACCGGTTCGACCGGACAACTGCCCCACGACGCGACGGACCTCGTTGACCACGAAGGGTAATTCGATGTCCATCGCTTGCCGGAACAGACGGGGATTGGCGAGGACTTGTTTGTAGTAATCGCCATTCTTCTTTCCGTCCGGCATGATCGCGCCGCCCAAGCCCATGGCTTCGTATTGGGCGCGGAACGATTGGCGCGCGCAATCGGCATAGGCGTTCAGATCGACGAAGGTTGCGCCGAGGCGCGTCCAGGTCGGTCCAAGCTCCTGTTTGCCGGTTTGCATCGCGCCGGTCACCCCGATCAGGAACGGTCGATCGCGTTTCACGACCACACTCCCTTTGCTTCGACGCTCGGCGCCAGACGGGCGATGGCCCGCATGGTTTGGGCGTGGATGTGGCGCCGCCGCGCTTCTTTGGTTCGCCGACCTTCTTCGCCGGCAGTGGCTGGCGGTGTCGCGTCCGGTTGGAGATCCTCCCAACGGATCGGTTCGCCGCAGGTGACGGTGGCATTGCCGCGACGGACATGGCAGATGAAGCGTTGGAATTCGTCGGCGCCGCGAACGACCGGCAGGATGCTGGTCGTTCCGTCCACGTAAGTCGGCAGGATCATGAGTCCGCGCGGCGAACCGGCGGCGATGATCTCTCCGATCTTGGCTGTTTGGTGGTTGCCTTCGAGCAAGCCGCATTCGCTGCGCCCGCCTTCGGGATAGAGTCCGACGAATTTGCCGCCGGTCCTGATCCAGCGAGCGACCGCTTGCAAGGCGCGCACATTCTGCCCCATCATCTCCGTGAGCGTCAGGCCGACTTCGTCGGCTTGATCCTTGTATTTCTGGGAGAAGATCTGGAATCGGGTGATGCCGGAAATGATCGTGTGCGGAATGAGGTAGAAGGCGACCACGTGGCCGGCCATGTAACCGAATTCGCGCGCCGCGCCGTTGAAGTGTCGATTCACCAACTTGTCCCAAGCGACGGTATCGGCGCCGGAACGGTGGTTTTGCACCATGAGGACGTTGCCGCCCTCGCGCATGAACGCGAGCGCGCGCGCCACATGTTCCGAACCGATGAGCTGGCTTTCCGGGCCGACCGCCGTGTCACCCAAGAAGTCGAGCAGCGCCCGTCCCTCGTTGGTCGGAGCCGCCATGCCCGATTGCCGGCACGCGCAGATGGTATCGGCGCTTTTGCGGAGCGCCTCTTTGAAAAGTCTTTCGACAACGGCGCGGGTTTCGGTGCAGAGGCACATGCGTTCTGCCAGGCCGGGCAATTGCGTATCGAAAAACTCCATTGCGCCGCAGAGGCTGTTGGTGTCGATCGAGGCTGTTTGCATGCGTTTTCTCCTTGAAATGGTTGACTTCAATTGTGAAAGGAACCAGACAATATACACTATTTTAGCCATTTTGTCAACCCCCAAGCCTCGATTTTTCCATAAATATACAGATTCGATGTTTTGGCTGTTAAACGGTATAATATGAAAGTAAATTAATTAATATTTATGAATAAAAAATTCATCAAAGACGCCTTGGGTTGGGGGTTGGGATTGTGGCTGATCGGATATATTTTAGGATTTGTCCTATTTTTTATTGTTCCGGCTTCGATGATCGGGTGGGTCATTACGCCGATCGGCGTTGCGATCACACTCGGGGTGCTGCTTAAAAAAGTAAAAGGGGATTCATTCGGATATTATTTAAAGCTGGCGCTGGTCTGGATTCTTATCGCCGTTGTTTTCGACTATCTCTTTATCGTCAAAACGCTTAACCCGACCGACGGGTATTACAAAATCGACGTGTATTTGTATTACGCGCTTACCTTTGTTCTGCCGCTCGCCGTCGGCTGGAAGAAAACGGCAATTAAGAAATAGGACGAACTTGTTTTTAAATGCTATTCATTCCCGATTGGCTCGCCGCCATTTTTACCTTTCCCGGCGTTATCGTTCATGAGTGGGCGCATAAGAAGTTTTGCGATTGGACCGGGGTGCGCGTCCGCAAGGTCGTTTACTTCCAGCCGAAGAACTTGGCCGGCTATGTCATTCACGACCAGGCGGATACCGGCGGCAAGATGTTTTGGATCTCCGTCGGCCCGATCATCTTTAATTCGCTCCTCTGCGTTGCTTGCGGGTACGCGGCTGCGGCGGCGCCGTTCAACAGCGTCGCAAAGTTTGTTTGGCTGTATTTGGCGCTGACGATCGGCGCGCGCGCCTTTCCCAGCGACCAGGATGCGGGCAACGTGCTCCAGCGCTGCCGCGAAATCTTGCGCGCCGGCGGTTCATTGGCCAATTTTTTGGCCTACCCTTTTTACGCGCTCATTTGGTTCGCGAACAAGCTGCGGTTCTTCTGGTTCGATTTCATGTATGCCGCTTTATTGATCGCGCTGGGCTATGCTTTGCGGAAAAACGGTTTTCTTTTATAAAAGCCCCCGCCGTTGGCGGGGGGCTTTTTGTTTACGGAGTTGAGCGTTGGATCGGGATCCCTTGTTGGTGCAAGCTGTCACGGTCGGCCTGCAAGGCGGCGCCATAGACCGCGCCGAGGAAAAAGAAGATAAAAGGCCAAACGATAAAAATGGCAAGGGCGATCGTCTTAGAATACCAGGTGACTTTGTTCCAGGTTATCTTCATGCAATTATTATATCACAGCCCGCCCGGCGGCGTTATGCTGTATAATCAACATCTATGCGCCGCGCCGTAATCATCATTGCCGTTTTTTTGCTGCTGGCGGGTTCGGTCCCGTCGGTTTTGGCTAAAACGGCTAAAATTTCCGTTCCCGTTCTGTCCAACAACCTGACGCAACCCACGGTTTCGGCCGCCGGTTTCATTGTTGTCGACAAGCTTTCGGGAAAGGTCTTGGCCGAGAATAATGCCGATACCGTGTTCCGTCTGGCCTCGCTGACCAAGCTCATGACCGTTAATTTGGTTTTGGCGCGCAAGGTGCCGCTCACGCGGCTGCAGCCGATCGTTGCCGCCGACCAGGTCGGGGGTTCGCGATTGGGCGTTAAAGTCGGAACCAAATTCACCGTGAGCGACTTGCTGTATGCGACGCTGCTGCCGTCGGCCAACGATGCCGCCAACGCGCTGGCCGATTCAACCAGGCTGACGCGCCAGAAATTCGTCG
>JAHFIF010000022.1 GCA_023246535.1 bacterium | reverse complement strand
GCTCGGCCACAAGCGCGCGCTTCATTCTTTCTTGCGGTTTCCATCAACGGAATGACGGACATTGCATCGTCGACCAAGCCGGCTTGCAAAGCCTCGCGGATGAAGCCGAGCTGGGTAATGCTGAGGGCGAGGGTATCCGGATCTTTTTTCATGGCTGCCTCACTTTTTTGGTTTGCTTTTTGTCTGTTGTCAAAAAACCGACCAGCGAACTTACCATAAAACAGCTTGGCTGTCAACCGTTTTCGCTATTCGCCAAACAAAAAACCTCCGTTTAACGGAGGTTTTTTGGAGGCCGCAATCGGAGTCGAACCGATCAATAAGGGTTTTGCAGACCCTCGCCTTACCGCTTGGCCATGCGGCCTCGCATGCTTTACCAAGCTGTATTATTGTATCGATTATTTACAAAACTTCAATAGTGAGGCGGCGGAGGCCGAAATTTCTGGCGGCTTGGTAGTCGGCCATCCAGATGTCGGCGCGATCGTCGAAACGCGGGTTCATGCGGTCGGCAACGATGAAAACCTTGTCGCCGAACATGTCCGGAATGCGCACGCGCGTGCCAAATTTGAGCCAATTGGCGGCAATAATGCCGTCATGCACCGTCGTGCCGTTCGCCGTAATAAACGGCGTCGAGTCGGTTTGATCCGGAGTTGAGGTATAAGCCGTCACAATGCGCGACGTAGTGTAACGCGCGTCGGCCGGGTCGGCCGGGGTCAATTCATTGACCGCGATCGAACAAATCCCGCCTTTTTGCGCGCTCATGACCGACGTCTTAAAGGCCGGATCAACGGTCGCGTCCGCGGCCAGCGCGGAGTGGGGATTAACGAGAACAGAGCCAAGGAGCAAGATATACGCTAATTTTTGGCTATACTTGGTCATAAATAAAATCGCCGAAATTAATTGGCGACGCCCATTTATACCATATTTCGACTTTTCTGTCAATGGTTGGCCGGCAGGCCGTTCAAGCAGCCTCCATGGTCAAACCGACTAAAAAATGATAGAACTAGTTAACTAAACCATATGGACAAAGCACATTTTTTTTCAAAAAAACCAAGCGAACATAAAAGAGGCCGGACCAAACGGATCGTCACCGGCGTTTTGGCGGCCTTGTTTCTCCTGGTCGGGATCTTCGCCCTCGTTGGCACCATCTTTTTTGCCACGACGCTCAAAGATCTACCCGACCCGGACCACCTTATTTCCCGCAAGGTGAATCAATCAACGCAAATTTACGACCGGACAGGGGAACATCTGCTCTACGAATTTCACAGCGATCAAAATCGCACGGTCGTTCCGCTTTCCGACGTCGCCAAATACGCGCAGGAGGCGACCATTGCCGTCGAGGACAAATTCTTCTACCAGCACAAAGGCTACCGCATCACCAGCATGTTGCGCGCCGTGCTCGCCAACGTGCTCAAAGGCGGCAAATCGCAAGGCGGTTCGACCATCACCCAGCAGCTGGTCAAAAACGCCATTCTCACCAACGAAAAATCCTACACGCGCAAGATCAAAGAATTGATCCTCGCCTCCGAGATCGAGACCCGTTTCAGCAAGGACGATATCTTGAAAATGTACTTCAACGAGATTCCTTACGGTTCAACCTCGTACGGGATCCAGGCGGCGGCGCAAGCATTCTTCGGCAAGGACGCCAAAGACCTCGACCTGGCCGAGTCGGCGCTCTTGGCCGCCATTCCCCAAAGTTCGACCTATTATTCGCCGTACGGAACGCACACCGCTGCGCTCCTGAACCGTTGGAAGCTGATCCTTGATTTGATGGCTCAGCAGAATTACATCACCAAAGACCAAGCCGAGGCGACCAAGAAAATCGACATCCTCAAGCGCATCGTTCCCAAGCGCGAATCGATCAGCGCGCCGCATTTCGTTTTCTACATCAAGGACCAGCTCGCCGCCGCCTACGGCGACGATGCCGTTGAGTCCGGCGGACTTAAAGTGATCACGACCTTGGATTGGGACGAACAGCAGGCGGCGGAAAAAGCCGTCGCCGACAACATTGCCGGCGTCGAGAAGAACGGCGGCTCGAACGCGGCAATTGTTTCCATCGATCCCAAGACCGGCCAGGTGCTGGCCATGGTCGGGTCGCGCGATTATTTTGACGTCAAAGACGAAGGCGCGATCAACATGGCCATCACGCCGCGCCAGCCGGGTTCGTCATTCAAGCCGCTCGTGTACCTGACCGCGTTTGAAAAAGGCTATACGCCCAACACCGTCATCTACGACGTGAACACGGACTTTCCGACGCCGCAGAAAACCTATTCGCCGCACAACTTTAATTTGAAGGAATACGGACCGGTCACCATCCGCCAGGCGCTCGACGGTTCGCTCAACACGCCGGCCGTGAAAACGCTTTATCTGACCGGCATCGACCGCGTCCTCGACAATGCCGACGCGTTCGGCTACACGACGCTTAAGGACCGTTCACGCTACGGCCTGTCCCTGGTTTTGGGCGCGGGCGAAGTTTCGCTCTTGGAACACACCGCCGCCTATACCGTTTACGCGAATGAAGGCATAAAATTCCCGACCGCCGTCATCCTCAAAGTGACCGACGCAAAAGGGAACACGCTCCAAGAATGGAAACCGACGAGCGGCGTGCGCGTCGCCGACGCCGAAATGGTCCGCAATTTAACCGACGTGCTCCAGGACAACAACGCCCGCGCGTTCATTTTTGGCGCGAAGAACAACCTGACCCTGCCCGACCGCCAGGTGGCGGCCAAAACCGGCACGACCAACGACGCCAAGGACGGCTGGACGATGGGCTACACGCCTTCCGCCGCGGCCGGCGTCTGGATCGGCAACACCCGCGACACGGCGATGAAAACCTCGGCTTCGGCTTCGGCCATTTGGAACCAGTTCATGCGCGCCATCACCAAAAATCAGCCGGTCGAAACCTTTACGCCGCCGCAGCCGATCACGACCGGCAAGCCCGTCTTAGACGGCGGGGTCAGCGGCGCGACCAAAGTGACGATCGACGCCACGACCGGCAAACTGGCCACCGACCTGACGCCGCCGCAAAACCGCATCGACCGCACTTATAACGAATTGCACGACATCCTTTATTACGTGAACAAGGACGACCCGCGCGGACCGGCGCCCGTCGATCCGGCGGCCGATCCGATGTTTGCCCCGTGGGAAGCGGCCGTGCAGCGCTGGGCCGCCGCCAACAAAATTGTCGCCGAAAAAGCCCCGACCGAATACGACAACGCGCATGTGCCGGGCAACCAGCCGATCGTTAGCTGGGCCAGCCCGGTCGACGGCGCGACGCTGACAACGCGCAACCTGACCCTTCAGGTCGGCATCACCGCGCCGCGACCCATTACGCGCGTCGATTACGCGATCGACGGCGCCAGTCTCGGTTCGTCATCGGTCATGCCCGGCTTTGCCCTGAACGCCGCCATTCCCAACACCGTCGCCCGCGGCTTTCACGCCCTCACCGCCACCGCCTACGACGACATCGGCGACAACGCAACCGCAACTATCAATATTAATCTGAACTATTAATATGGCGTATTCCGAACGACCGCCGCAAGATCCTCAAGCCGCCCACGCAAAGAAACTGGCCTTCACCGAGCAGCAATATCTTTTTGGAAACTCGCGCGAGTCGAACGCGGCCGCGATCAGCTTGGCCGAACTGAAGAAGGAACGCGACTTGTATTCCACGGGCAACGCCGAACCGATCGAAGAATTCTACGAGGCCAGTGAAAACCACCGGATCCTGACCGATCGTTATGCCGGACTCGAGCTGCATGTCGCGCGCGAGGCGCAAGCGATGGGAAAAACCGCCGCCACGCTCAGCGACAACGAGTATGCGTCCATCTGCGCCGGATATGAGAATATCGGCGCGATCGCCGAATCGGAAAAATTCACGATCGAAGGCTATGCCGCGGCCGGCGCCAAGCACTGGGAGCGGGAAAAAATTTCCAACAATAACGAAGCGACCCTGCTCGGTTTGAACGTTGAATACCGCCAGTCGCTGCGCATCGCGGAGAAAAAGGAACGCACCGCCGCGCTCGAAGCGATCCTTTCGAAAATGCGTTTAACGATCGAAAGCCTGCCGAACGATGGAAAAAAGCGCGAATGGGAACTCATTTGCATTTTAAACGGCTGGTCGCTTGAAACCGGACACGCCAATGCCATCAACGCAATGCACGCCGACCCGCGCACCGACACCAAAGACAAGATCGACACCGTCATTTACGTCGGACACGAAGCGCGCGGCCTGCAAATTTTTACGGTCAGCGAACTCGAGACCGACGAATCCAAGGCCGGCGCCGACGCGCGCAAAGCCGCCAAAACGCATTCTTCGATCGGACGCTGCATGGTCAGCCGCGAAGTGCTCGACCGGATCTATGACGGCAAAGACAAGATCAAGGAAAAACAAACGATCACCAACGAATTGGCGGTGACCCTGCCGGAAAAACTTCAGCCAATGATCGCCTTGCTCTATCCGGACAAGCGCGAAGCCAGCACCACGGGAAAGCGCGCGCTCATGCGCGACCTGCCGCGCGTGCTGAGCGTTGGCTTGCTCCTCAAGCTTGGTGCGTTGGCCCCCGAGGATGCCAGCAATATCACCAAGATCCTGGAGGCCAAAAAGGCCGTGACCGAGGCGGTCGAACGCGAAGCTAGCGAAGGAACGATCAGCTCGGTAAAAGATTTTGACGATCTGGAAACGGTCCACGCGCTCCGCGCTTCGATAAAAAAATAAGGGCGCCGTTGGGCGCCCCGCGAAAGAGAACGTGTCAGCTGGGCTGGCGCGTTCTTTTGTAATGATCGATGAAACGTTTGGCGAGCACCAATTCTTCTGCTTTCATCCGCGGCACGCGAACCAAGACGACCCGGATCGGTTTTTCGACGCCAGGCAGCGTCACTTTCATTTCTTTCTGATTGACGCGTTCGACCGTTCCGCCGTTCGCCTCGACCGATTCGACGACCGCGACTGCCATCTCTTCCAGCGAGCGGCGGCGCTCGTCGAGCGAAGCGGACGGATCGCGCTTGTCTTGCGTTCCCATTATGCGCCGCCTTGCGCTGCGACGACGGTCCTGAACCCCGGTTCGCGGCCGGGCGCTTTCAACGCCTGCCCCGCAAGGAACAGGTCGTTGCAGCTCTTCGTCTGCCGGTAGATCATGAGGTACGCCCAGCACCGGTCTGGCGGCGCCAAGTGATCGGCGTTCCCGCGCAGTCGGAAGAGATCGGACGGATCATTGGTCGCGACATAAATGTCGAGCAAGACGGCGAAACGCAACCGACGATCGAGATTGGGCAGCGAGACCATCGCCGCCCGCGCGCGCGTAGCGTCATCGCCCATGGCCAGCCTGGCGGCCAGCAGGAACGAATAGACGCTTCGTTCACCCTCGTCCTCGAGCTCGCCGATCAGCCGGCACGCTTCCAGGTCGGCCTCGAGCGCAACCAATTCGTCCAGCAACGCGCTCCGGTCGTTATCGGCGCCCGGACTCGCAAAACAGCCCGTCTTCCAATCGTTGGCAATCTCAGACAACCCTCTTGTACTCATTACTTCTCTCCTTTGTTACAAGAACCACAGACCTTCCCTAACCGCGCGTCTTACCGCATTTTCCCGTCCGCGTCAAGGGCGCCTGGCAAGCTTGAAAAAATAAATAACGCCGGCAATTCCCAAAGGATTTGTTGCCGGCGTCGATTCGTGAGGATCGATCGTTTACGTTGTCAGGTCGCCCAATTCGCACCGATACTTTTCGGCAAAGTACGACAGGTCGACGGGAACGAAGGCGCGCGTTTCGCGATCATAGCGCTGCAGGCGCGAAAACGCTTTTTGAAAGAACTGCGGGTCCTTGTGCATGGCGGCGATCTGGCGGCGCTGTACAGGATCGGTGAAGATCGCGAGCGGCAGAACGTGCAAGTCGACTTTCGTCGCCTCAGTCGCCAAGCCGTCAACGATCTCGCCGTATTCTTGATGCTCGTTGGCATTGTAACCGAACCACCCCTCGCACAGGATATACAAATTCTGATCGAGCGCCTGATATAGGTCATCCTGTCCCTCGCGCGGACAAAGCAGGTTCGAGTAGAAACCGTGGTCCAAGACGATAAGGTCGAGGTCACCGGGTTCAACGGCACCCCTTGCCGTCGAGCCGAAAAGCAGCACTTCGTCGATGGCCGGGTTCATGGCCTCAACACTCCTGGTATGAGTCGCATGCGAAACCGACAGCGTCGCCATGAGCGCTTGTTCGCCAACGGTTCGTCCGCCGACCGCGCGCGCCCCTTTGAAAATGAGTTCTGCAATCGCCGTTGCCAATTCAAAAGCCCGATCTCGTTTCATGGAAGCCTCCTGGGTTGTTAATCCGTTTCAACAAATACGCGCCAATATATCACGTTTTTCGCGTTTTGTCAATGCTAATCGCTGGATACCAGAATCATCCAAAGCATGGACATGTGGCGTTGTTTATGCTAATCCTTGAACAGGACAAGGAGGTCCAATGCAAAAGACACGCAAGGTTGAGATCCTCGTAAACCCGCCGGCAATGCGCAAACTGTTCACGGGCGCGGGTTGCCCGGGCATTGCCAAGCTCATTGGCAGCATTCAGCGACACGGCACGCAAAAGGTCTCGTCGATGAGCATCCCCGACCCCGACGACCTGATCCACGGCGTGACCGACGCCGTCATGAAAGGTTTCGGCGTCACCGAAAGCTTTGCCACCCACGCACAAACCATGAAAGCCCTCTTCGGGGCGACCGATTTGGCGGGTTCGGCGCGCAAACGCAAACCCGAACATGTGTCCGGACTGGAGATCGGTCCGTTCACGGCCGCCGACGGTTCGCGGATCGAAGCCACGCAGCTCCAGTGGCTCGCCATGCTTGGCCGCGTCAAAGACCAGATCGCGCCGGCCGCCCTCAAGAAGGTCGACGAATTCTGCGCCGCCGTCGTTCACGCCGAACGCACAGCCGTCCCGCTCGACACCAGCGAACTCTGAGCAACGCTCGGCCCATCGCCGTCTCGCTACTTGCGCGACGGCTTTTTTCTTTAAAAAATACGCTGCCGTTTAAAGACGCTCGAGAATAAAAATAATTCTTTCTTCCGGCGAGAGTGCGGGGACAACGATCGGTTCGTAGCCAAAACCGGCATAGGCTTTGGCAATTTCGTCGTGGATTAGCTTGGCCGTGCGCTCATCTTCGGTCCGCGCGCCATCCTTGGCGTAAACGCTGAGCGGCTCGAGCAAAAAGACTTTTTCATACCGGCCAACCGCGTTCTTGCTTAAACGTTCCGGCGCCGGGATCCCGCCGAGCGTGCAATAGGCAAAACCATCGACCAGGCTCCGGTCCAAAAAAATCGCGTCCGCCTTCGCGTCCGCCTCGTTCTTCAGCTGCTGCTCGACGACCGCTTCTTGAAATTTTACAAGATTCTTCCAGGGCAGAACATCGCTGCCGCGGAGCGTTTCTTCTTCAATGATCATGCGCGCCGCTTCCGGCAGAATGGCGTGGCCTTTGGTCGCCAGCAATTCCAAAACCGTGGTCTTTCCAACACACGGCCCGCCGGTAATGACATATTTTTTCATAAAACCATTTTATCATAAAAAAGAGGCCGCGGCCGGCCTCGGAACGTTGTTCGTGTTTTTGCTATGCGTGCGTGCGTATTTCGCGCTGCGGAACGGCGCCGACGATCGGCTCTTCCGGCGGGCGCTCCGCTTCCATCCGCGCCTGGTCGTCCGGCGCGCCGGTGATTTGCCACAGACTTTGCCAGGCCGCATGGCGCGCGCCCGGATCGTGATCCGGATTCTTGATCGCTTCCGCCAGCTGGCGCAAGCGGGCAAAATGCGTTTCGGTGCGAAACGCCGGCCAGCCGTCGACGACATGCAGGTACGCCTCGAAGCGCGCGATCGGATCGGGAAAAAGAATTTCCGTGCAAGCTTCTATTGCCTCGTCGAACATCCCGTGTTTCGTCGCAAAGGCGACATAGTCCTGGGACAAGATCATCAACTCGTCGATCCGCGGCACTTCGGCGATCAGGCCGCGGACAAAACCGTAGTTGTTGTCGCGCCGGCTGTTGCTCGCGCCCAAAAGGCGGATCATGATCGCGCTGCAGCGCTCATAGCGCTGATCCGTATCTTCCTCAAGCTCCGGTTCGACCACTCGGTTCTTGCCGTCGCGCTGCTCGATCGGCCTGATCGCCTTCCGCCAATCCCGGCGCGCCCGGTTCAGGTCGATGCGGGACGGGTGAAAAGTAATTTCTCCTTCGGCCATGTTCGCTGCCTCCTTGATTCGAAAGAACAAATGCCGCCACCAGGGCGACAAGGTTGTATATACCGTTTTTTTCGCCGCCGGTCAACTGTCGCCAAAACGCCGCCAATGATTGACAAAAAACCGTTTTTGCGATACTATCAACGGATTTTGCGCGCGAGAAACATTCTCAAACGCGGATCGCTTCCTTAAAAAATTCAACGAAACAAAAAAGAAACGGAGAAATCAATGAAAAGAACGCTGCTCGCCATTGCCATCACCCTCGCCGCCCTGACCGCACCGGCATTGGCGCTGGGGCCCGGTCCGTTGAATCCGCAACCGACGAACATCGGCTGCAGCCGCTCCGGCTTTGACAACGTCGTGGTCAAACAATTTCTGCCGGTGCTCGTTGTTTTCATCGTCGGCGCCGCGCTGATGCGCCGTCGCAAGAACCGGAAGCTTCGCCAAGCGGTCATGGAACGCTGCGCCACCTTTCGCCTTCGCCTGAGCGAAGCCGATACGCTGGCCGCCGACCCGGACGCCAGCAGCTATCTGGCAACTGAATTGGTCGCGATCAAAAAGACCTTTGAGGCCTTTTGCAACAACCCCGATGCTTACCGCTTGCCGCCCGCCGACCGCCTCTGGAAGATCTGCCATCTGACCGAACGGTTGGAAAGCATGGTCTCGGCGGTCGAGCAGAATGTCGGCGAGATCTGCCACGCCCGCACCAACCGCGACGCCAGCCTGACAAGCCTCGGCGACAAGATCGACATGCTGGGCAAACAACCGCTCACTCTCTACCCAAGCCTCAGCCTGGACCTGGCGCGCGCCTATTTCAACTGCGCCAAAGCCATCGCCGGAAGCAACGATGCCGACTGGCAAAGGTTCCAGAAAATGATCAACATCGGCAACACCCATTGCCGCGATGCGGAAGGAAAACCCGACGTTTTCCGCCCCGCCGCCTAACCGCCATGAGCCCGCAGAGACAACGTCTCTCCGGGCTCTTTTATTTTTCTAAGATTGGCAGGTTGACAAAACGCGTTTTTTGTGGTATATTTATTCGTATTTTTGCGCCTTGCGAAAGGCCGACACCAGTCGTATTTCTCTCGCAGGACGCAACCGCGTCCATTGAAAACCTCGTTCAAGGAGAAGTTCTTTGCAACAAATCGTGATTTTTCTCATTCTGGTTCTGCCGCTGCGCCGGATCGGCGAGCTGATCTGTCGGACATCAAAAAAGCATGTCCAAAAACTTATAGCCAAGCTGGCCAAGGATATGGCGCGGTTCGAGACACTGCTTGCGGGCACCGACGCCTTCGACCCGATCCGGATCGCCTTCGACATGACAAGAGAGTCGCATGCGCGCCTCATGGTTCTGCTCGACGGGCACGGCGCCGGAAATTGGTACCGCGCTCAAAGGCTCCTGAAGATCGTGCTCGACGACATGGAGCGGCTGAATGACGGCGTGTACCGATCCATCGCCTTTACCAATCGCATGTATGACATTTTCGCCGCCATGGAAATAAAACTGCGCGCGTATGTCACCGACCTTCAGAAGCAGGCGCTGACCCCCGCCCAGCAAGAACGCCTTTTCTCGGCCAACGAGAAACTCCGGGAGGCGTCGGCGAAACGCTTCGCCGCGCCGGTCAGTTGGAAAGCGGTATTCGCGTCAATCAATGAATGCACCCGCAATCTCAATGCCGCCCTGAGAAACGAACCCGCTAAACAGTAAACTCCTCAACCTGCCTCCAGCCCGATGAGACGACGTCTCAGCCGGGCTTTTTATTTGTCTTTGGCGATTCGAAGCTTGACAAAAAACGATTTTCCGGTTATTCTTGGCGGTATTTTGATTCTTCCAAAGATCGGTTCGCAGGCCGTGCTTTGGAAGAATCAAATATTCAGTTCGTTGCCAACCTTTGGAAAGGAAAGATCCATGCATCAATCTGTCGGTTCCAACCTGTTCAGCCTTCCGTTTCTCTCCGTCTGCATTCGCGAGTCTTCGGAGCCCAACA
This sequence comes from bacterium, assembly GCA_023246535.1. Taxonomy (GTDB): domain Bacteria; phylum Patescibacteriota; class Patescibacteriia; order CAIQCM01; family CAIQCM01; genus CAIQCM01. The sequence continues at coordinate 4,745 of JAHFIF010000022.1, read as the reverse complement.
TGCTCAGCGACCTTCTGGCGCTGGCCTCGCTAGCGGTTATCATCGTGATTATCGTACTGGTCGTCGTTAACAAGTTCAGACGACAACGAACCGCGCGCCGGCGTTTGCTCCTCGCCAACCGCACTCTCGACGAGTTGGAAACCGCAATGAATGGCCCCGGCTTCCAAGACGAAATGGATTTCGAGCGCTATAAGGAGCTCATCTTGTTTACGCGGCAATTATGCCTAACGATCAGCGACTCCATTAAACCGGGCCAAAAAATAAATTGGCCCTCGGTCTTTCTGGACACCGGCCGTCTGCACGGGCGACTGGACGTTTGCGAGACCGAAACGCGCGCCTGGCTCAAGCGGATCGCTGAAGCAAAAAAAGATTCGCCCGCCATGGCGGTCAATCTTGACGAACGACTCGAGAAACTGCTCGCACAAAATGACCGGGAGTATTTCCCGGCGTTTATGGTCCGCCTGCTCGATCAAGCGGAAAGCTGGAGAAAGGCGGCGCGCACATACGGTACCACCAAACCAATGAGCTGGATCCTGCACCACACTTCGCTCCGAGCCGGCTTGATGTGCTGCAACGAAGTCGAAAAAATTCTAACCGCCGGTTGACCAAGCCGCACCCCCAGCCCAACGAGACAACGTCTCGCTGGGCTTCTTTTTTTATTTTGAAATTTAGTTCTTACCCCCGATAAAAAAATCCCCCTCAAATTAATGAGGGGGTCGTGGTGTCCATCGGTAAACTCGGGGCTTTGTGGAGGTGCCGGGAATCTCAACCCGAGGCTGATCCGCCTTGGGCGGAGAACCTGGGTTCGCTTCCCGGAATTGTGGAGGTGCCGGGAATCGAACCCGGGTCCAACGGTCTTTGAAAAAGAACACTACATGCTTTTTCCCTCTTAACGGCTCGGGAAGGCCTTCCAAAGATTTTATGCTCTTCGGCGGGCAGATCACAATTTTTCTCGGCGCGGGTTAGCTGTGAAACTTCCCATGCCATAGTCGTCTTTTTAACGTCTGACCTGCTTTCCAACGACGAGTCGGCAGCAGACGCCCCAATTTAATGAGGTAACATTTTTAAGCCGCGTTTCTTGGCTGCCCATTTTTACGAAGCCTTGGGCGTCTTCGGCATGCATTCCATTTCTCCGATTACGCTGTCGATACCAGTTCACCCCCGTTTCTAAGCAAGGCTAAGTTATCGCGCCGCGCGGGTCAAGATAAGAAACCACATGAACGCGACGAGCGCCGCCAGCGCGACCGCGGCGACAATTTCACTTGTCTGATCGGGACGCTTTGGCGTATGCATTTTTCTTTTCCTTTGAAAGAACCGGGCAAACGCGCACCGCGCATCTTTGACCCCTTCTTCAACCACCCGCTGTTTACTTAAAGGTTCGATCGGACCTTTAAGTATCGGCTGGCTGAAGAAGGGTGGGTTTTGAGGCCGCATCCCTTCGCTCGGGAACACGGAGTCCTCAAACCTCCGATTTCGACGCATGCCATTCCCTTTGGCTCATGCGCCGCGAACATCAGACTTCGTCCGATGTTCGATACTCAAACCCGTCATCTTCGTCGATGCCCGGGCCGCAGCCGTTGGTCAGGTCGATTTCCATCAACCCGAGACGACAGCGTTCGTCCGCGAGCGCCGCCTCCAAACGATGAAGGCGGTCGTGCTCGTGGCGTCCGTTCGTCAGAACGGCGGCGTAGCACTCGTTGCAATGCCGGAGGTGTTCCGCCGCCTGGCGCGACAGCGGCGTCACGCTCATGCCGCCGCGGAAGCGGCGATGATAAACGCCGTAATAACCGCCGCGGGCGAACAGTTGAATCTGGTCGAGCTCGGTCCAGCTGAAATGGTTCATGAGGGCGCCTCCTTGCGAACGCTGGGTTTTACATGCACCTGCATGTTATTCACCCTTCTTCAACCGACCGCTTGTCTTACTTAAAAGTCCGGTCGAACCTTTAAGTACGCGTTAGGCTAAAGAAGGGTGGAGTCGAAGCGGATTTTCGACTCCTGGTAAAGGCGTGGCCGTCTATTTAAAAACGGCTTCAAAATCTCTTCGCACGCCCTCGATGAAGGCTCGCCGCCGCGGCTTGTCGGCTTTCCAGGCGCGGCGAATTTCGCGCGCGCCCGACCAGACATGTTCGGCGCATTCGGGACAATGGGAAAAGTGGCTTTCCAAAATTCCGAAAAATCGCCGCCACTCCGGCATGGTGTGTCCGCCGCCGCCATGCTCGCGTCCGGCAAAGGCATATTGCTCGGCAATTCGATGACCGATCCGCGGATCATGGATCGCCTCGCACGGCCAGGTCTCCAGAATCCAATCGGTGAATTCGGAGGGAATGCATTGCCGCATCTCGAACCGATCCTCCAGAAACATTCCGAGGTCGCCGGTTAGGCGGATCTGTTCCTCGATGCGCTGGAAACGGTTATGCTCGCGGCGGCGGCGCTTCCATGAATTGATCGGAGCGTCGATGATCCGGAATAGCGTGCCCATCCGTTCCTCGGTCCGAAAATACCACGAGATGGCCCGATGCCAATCTTTTAGCGACGAGTCCATCAGGGATACCGTCGGCAGCCGGATCGCGGCCGCGTGGCTGCTTTTGCAGCCCTTAAAGTGCGACATGATGACCTCCGTACGACTGGGCGAAAACGCACCCGCGTTTTCTTTGCCCTTCTTCAAAAAATATTTTCATGTTTTCTGGAGAGGGGCGGCGACAGAATGGCGTTTTTCCATCTGTCGCCGTACGGTTCCAACAACCGAAAAGGGCGTCGCAGTCGGTTCAGCGCACCTGCCAGCGGCGCGCGATGGCGCGCCCGTGGCGGAGATCGCTCTGCCGGACGGGTTTATGAGGACGTTGCCAGGGTCTCAATTCCGCCTTCGCTGTTTCCCATGATCGCCGGTGAGTGATCACCGGTCGACGACGCGTGCTCGCACCTTCGCTTGGAAATGGGTTTGGGCTTACCCCGGTGTCGATGCCTGCGCGCATCAGCACATTTTCACGAACCTAGGCGGCGATCCGGCCGCGGGCGCCGCGCACCTCGTGGAGGTGGCGGGTGACCCGCAGGTCGGTCGCCTTCATGGTCGCCTTGCGCGCCAGCTCGTCAAAGGTCAGCCCTTTGTCGTGCGGCGCGCAAAACGCCTTGGCGATGGCCTCGCCGGCAAACTGCTCGTTTCCCGGGAACCGCGCAAAACCGAGCATGATGGATCGGCCGCAGCGCGCGCAACGGATCATGGCCTGACGATTGTAATTGAACACGGTCTGCCTCCTTGAAAGAACGGGGGGACGCAACATGCGTTTTCTTCGCCCTTCTTCAACTGATCATCCGCTGATCTTTTGAAGAAGGGCGGCGACAAATGGCTTTTTCCATTTGTCGCCAATCGGGGCTTCCGTCCCGATCCGTTCGGTTCCGTTCAACCGAAAAGCGAATTTGTTACCGGCTGTTGCCGGCGGCGATCAGCACGACCCGCGGATGGCGGCGTACCGTCACCTGGCGCGCGGCGCTCGCGAGCCCCCGGAGCCGCTGCTCCGAGAGTCCGAGCGCCTTTAACGCTTCAGGGTAACGCGCGTCTTTGTCGGCGCCGTTCCACACATTGAGAACGATCTGTCTCGCATCGGTTTTATTCATGATCTTGCCTCCCATAAGATATCGGCGCGTGCTGGCGGGAGTGTGAACACGCACGCGATATCTCATGGCAAACAAGATCATTGGCCGACAATCCTTTTTTGAGCACCCGATCGGTTGTAACGGCTGAGGGTTGCCGCTGATCAGACACTCAAAAAAGAATTGTCGGCGCCTAACCACTCCCGACCTGACCACCTCTCCTCCGCGTGGCCAGTTCAGGAATAGTGCGGTCTGTTTGTCGAAACAGACCGCACGCGACGACATGTTCCCTTTTAATTTTCACCATCGAGCTGAGCTCGATTTCGATCTGTCGATCGATGGGGTTTCGGTCTTTTATCCCCGGTGGCCGCTCAGCCCCGCACCCTATGTGGTGCGGGGTCTTTGCGGCTTCGCGCGCAGTCAGACAAGGGTCCCGCCATGGCGGGAGGAGGAAATTATTCCTCCGTCTGCGCGTCCTCGTCGGTCTCGTCGGTGCCTCCGACCGTTCCCGCCGCCGTGCCAAGGTCCATGCCCTCGATCTCGCTTACCTGGCTTGCGCCGGAATTGAGATCTTGGGCGATGAACTTCAACACCGCGTCGCTCCACCCGTAGATGAAGCGCACTCCCTTTTCACCCGAAGGTGCGACGACCTCGCGGTAAGGGGCGATGGTGACGAGGTAAGCTCGCGCGCCGGGAGAAACCTCCGATCTGTACTTGCGCCACAGATCAAGGAAACCCCCCGAACACGAGTACCTGTCGCCATGCGCCCAATCCACGTTGTCGGTTATGCCGATGAAGCAATCCACTTTCGTCTTGCGACGAAGCAGGTACTCGATCGGCGAACCGACGGCCGTGCCTCCACCGCCGAAACCTGCGATCTTGTCCGCGGTCGTGAGTATTTCATCACGGGCGGAAAGGCCGCAGTCGGGGTAGACCTCGGTGTCAAAGGGAAGGGGAATGGCCCGGCCCTGAACGCGCCGCAGAATGGCTCCGGTAAAGACGCCGGCGATCTCGATGCAATGGGACGGGTTCTTTGCAGAAACCTGTTCCGTTGTCATCGAGCCGCTTACGTCGGTACCGATCGCCACCGTGCGATCGCCGAAAGATGGAAGATTGACGACTGATAGCTCCAGCGCAAGGCGGAGAGCATCCGCAAT
>JAHFIF010000021.1 GCA_023246535.1 bacterium | reverse complement strand
CGGTTTCATCGTCGGTTTCGATACCGACGGCCCAGGCAGTTTTGCGGCCATGCTTTCGTCGATCGAGGCCTGGAAGATCAGTATGGCGATGGTCAACATGATGATCGCGCTGCCGGGCACCGTTCTCTATGAGCGGATGAAAACGGAAAAGCGCTTGTTGGACGAGTCGAGCGGCGATTCGGCGGAAATGCCGAATTTTCTCCCGACGATGGGTTTTCAAGAATTGCTTTCCGGCTATCGTTCGCTCATTGCCGAACTCTACGATCCGGAAGTGTTCTTCGCCCGGGCGACGCGCGAGATGTCGGAATGGAAGCAGGGGGTTAAGCGGCGTACCCGGTTGCGCGAGTATTTGGCGGCGTTTCGTTCGTTCTTATACCAGGGTGTGCTGGCGCCGTACCGCCGGGAATATCGCCGGTTCCTGCGCCAATTCGCCGGGACGGGAAAAATGCCCCGCGCGATCGCCGTGGCCATCTACTACCACCATCTCTACGGCTATACGCACGAGGTGGTCCTGCCGCGACTGGACCGGGAACTGGAAAAACTCAAGAAATAGATTCGAAATCATTCACGCGCTGGTCGACTCCGACCGGCGCGTTTTTATTATTGCGGTCCTTTTTTTATTTTGGCCAAAGCGATGATCCCGAGCACGGCACCGACAGCCGCCCCGATGATCCCGAAAGGAATGCCGGCGATGCTGTTGATCCCCTCAATGCTTAAAAGAATGGCGGTCGCGATCAGGTCGGTGACCAAGAAGAGAATAAGGAAACGGGCGTCGGCCTGGCGGTCGATCTCCTTTTTGATCGTCGCGAGGTCGCTCGTGTCGATCTTGATGCCGACCTCTTCGCGTTCGGAGAGTTTGATCAGGCGCCGCGCGGCCTCGGGAACGCTTTCGATCATGTTGACGGCGTCGAGCGCGAATTCGCGGCCGCGCTTGGCCAGGCGTTTCGGCTCGAGATCGATCGTGATGAGCCGCTGCAGGTACGGCCGCATCTCTTTGGTGATGTCGAATTTCGGTTCCAGCAGCAAGGCCATGCCTTCCATCGTGACGATGGCTTTGGCAAAGAGAATGACGTTGGCCGGAAAGTCGACGCCGTGCACTACGCCGCTCGAGACGATCCGGTAGAGGGCCGAGCTGAGGCGTTCGGTGCCGATCGGGGAATAGAACCAGCTTTCAAGAATGGCGGTGGCGTCATTTTTAAAACCCGCCAGGTCGGCGTCGGCGCGCGTCCGCCCCATGTGCAAGACATGCTCGATCGCGCTGTCGGCGTCGTGCTCGAGAAAATCAACCAGTGAGGCGATCACCTCGCGCCGCGTTTTGTCATCGAGGCGCCCGACGATCCCGAAATCATGGAGACAGAGAACGTTGCCCGGCATGACGAAGAAATTTCCCGGGTGCGGATCGCCGTGGAAAAAGCCGTACTCGAAGAATTGCTTGTAGAAAAGCTTGGTGCCGATCGTGGCGATCGCGCGTCGCGAGCATTTGAGGCGCTTGTACGCGGCAAAGTCGTCGAGATGGATGCCGACGGTAAAATCGGTGGTCAGGACGCGGCGCGTGGTTTGCGCCCAATGGACGGCGGGGATGAAGATTTGTTTGTCATCGGCATAAAGCGAGCGGAAGTGGCTGATGTTGACCGCTTCGTTGCGCATGTCGAGTTCCAGCAGGGTCCAGCGTTCAAACTCCGCGACAAATTCGCGCGGCCGATAGACGCGCGCGGCGCTTACATGGTCTTCCAGCAGTTTGGCGATCGAGTGGAGGATGAGAATGTCTTCGCGCACCAAGATCTCAATGCCCGGCCGGAGGATTTTGACGGCGACCGTTTGGCCGTCCAAGAGCACGGCTTTGTGCACTTGGGCGAGGGAAGCGGCGCCGACTGGTTGGCGGTCGAAGCGCTTGAAGATCTTTTCCAGCGGGCGGCCGAGTTCTTTTTCCACCGCCGCTCTAACTTCGTCAAAAGAAAAAGGGGGGACCTGGTCTTGCAGCTTGCGCAGTTCGTCGGCAATCTCCGGCGTCACCAAGTCGGCGCGCAGGCTGAGCATCTGTCCGAATTTCACGTAAGTTCCGCCCAAGCGCTCCAAGGCCAGGCGCAGGCGTTTGGGAAAATCGTCGGCTTCCGTCAGGCCGGCGTCGCGCGCGAGCGTGAACGGCAGGTCTTTGCTTTTTGTGCCGATCCGCGCCAGGCGGCGGTGAAAGGGCACGGCAAACTGGAGCCGCAGGCGGCTGATCCAGACGGCAAAGCCGAGGTCGTAAAAGACCTTGACCACTTCGCGAATGCGTTTTAAATGCGGCCGCCGCTTCGTTGGCATAGCACCTATGATTATACCATAAAAATGCTATCATTTCTTACTATGTCGCCATGGCTCGTCTATATCGTCCGCTGCAATGACGGCAGCCTGTATACCGGGATCACCAACGATCTTGCGGCGCGTCTTAAAAAACACAACGCCGGAACCGGCGCCAAATACACGCGGTCGCGCCGTCCGGTCAAGCTGGTTTGGAGCGAGCAGAAATCGTCGGCGCGCGCCGCCCGCCGGCGTGAAGCGGCGGTCAAAGCGCTGTCGCGCCGCGCCAAATTGGCCCTGATCGCCAAGCGCGCGGCCAAGCGGGCATGATTGTGCTGGCGCGCCAGCCCTGCTACCATTTAAACATTGCTAATCTTTAAGACCCAAACATATGGACGAACAAGTCCACCAACCGCAGCCGGAGGCGCCGAAAGTCGAAGCTAAGCCGGCCGGCGCGCCCGTTGCCGGCGGCAAGAATCGCACGCTCATGGCCTGCCTTGCCTACGTGCTGTTCTTAATTCCGCTCATCACCGGCGACGCCAAACACGACGAGTTCGTAAAATACCACACCAAGCAGGGTTTTGCGCTGTTCATCGTCTGCGTGGCCATCTATGTCGTCAGCCGCCTGCCGGTCGTCGGCTGGATGCCGTTCGTCTCGTTGCTTAATTTGTGCACCTTCGTGCTGTTCATCATCGGGATCGTCAACGCCGCCAGCGACAAGAAACAGCCGCTGCCGGTGATCGCCCCGATCGCCAATTGGCTCAAGATCTAAAATATTTTGCCGGTTCGTCCGGAAAGAATTTTTTAAGTCCAAGCCGCCCTGTTCGCCGGGGCGGCTTTGGCAATTAAAAACACCCGTCGAGATTCTGACGGGTGCGGGTTGCTGTTTCTTGTATTCATCCGGTGATGAGGAGCGGCTGGTTCGACGAACGGAATCCGCTCGTTGTCTCCCGATCGCGGTCGAGCCGCGGCAGCATCATGAGCGGCGTCCATGACTTGATGACCTCGTTGCGGTCATTGCTCGATTGGTATTTGCCGCCGGTGGCGGCGTAGTTGTCGTCGCCGACCGGGTCGACCAGATTGAAACTGATCTGCGCGATGCGCATGCCGATGACCAGGATGAGCGGGCGGTTCAGGTGGAAGGTTATCTCCATCGTCCAGCGGTTGAAGAAACCGACGCCGCCTTGGTCGGCGCACTTGCAGACGGCGATTCCGTTCCGGCCGACCGAAGAGCGGGCGTGCATGTTGGTGGAAATGCGGTTGCGTCCGCCGATGAATTCATGGGTGTGCGCCAAATACATGACGCCGGGCTCTATGATGACGAAGCGGTCGTTCTTGCCGATGCCTTTCAGGATCCCGTGCTTCTTCATGTATTCGCGGGCGCTGATCGGCTGCACCGGCTCCCAGTGTTCTTTGACGTCGTGGTAATCGAAAGGGTTCAGGACGCGGCGGCCGGTCACGGCGTGCGGCGCTTCGCGGAACAGGTGTTCCCCGAGCGTCACGTCAACGCTGTTGGCGCCGACGTTTTGGGCGCTGAACGGCGTGATCGAAATATTGCCTTTTTCCAAATGATACAGGATCGCAGGCCGGCTCAAGAGCGAGCGGCCCGGGGGCGGGTTTTGTTCAAAGGTCTTGATCTCGTCGGCGCTGGCGTACGCCGGGCGAGGGGCGCGGCGCGCGCTTAAAGCATGGTTTTTCATGGCTCCTCCTGGGCCGAGATTATCAAGTCCGCGCGCGGCGTCAAAGGATAACTATTTGGCTTCCGCCGGCCCGGTTCGCTTTTTAAAAGCGAGCGCGGCAAAAAGAATGAAACCGACGAGCGAGCCGGCGGCGGCCACGGCAAAGGCGGCCTCCGGCGCGACTTGGTCCCAAATTTTTCCGAGGCCGTAGCCGCCGGCAATGACCGCGGCGCCGGTCAAGGTATAAAAAATCCCAAAGGCCGTGCCGCGCGAACCGGGTTGCACCAGGTCGGAAATAAAGGCGCGGCCCGAGCCTTCAGTTAAAGCGTAGAAGAGTCCGTAACAGGCGAAAAGGACGAGCGCGGCGTTGAGCGACGGGTCGCGGCTAAAGCCGTATTCAACGGCGGATAGCACGAGCCAGCCCGTCGCGATGAACGGCAGCTTGCCGAGCTTGTCGCTCCAGATGCCGATCGGGTAGGAGACGAGCGCGTAGATCAAGGTGAAGCCGGCGAAGAGCACCGGCGTCCAGGCGGTGGGAATGCCGACGTTGTGCGAACGCAGGAGGAAGAGCGAGTCGTTGACTTTGGTCAGCATGGCCACCGTCATCCCGATCGTGAAGACCCAGAATTTCCAAGACAGTCCCGGCTTGGAAATTGGTTCTTGGTTCTTGGTTGTTACGGAACGGGGTTCGCGCACCCCGAAAGCGATGAGGCCGAGCGCCACCGCGCCGGGGATGGCGGTCAACAAAAAGACGGTTCGGTAAGCATGGAGCGACGGGGTTAGCGCGAAAAGAATGGCCGCCGCGGCCAGCGGACCGAAGACCGAGCCGGCGGTGTCGATCATGCGCTGAAAGCCGAAGGCGCGGCCGCTGGTGCCTAAAACGGCCGAGTCGGCGACCAGCGCATCGCGCGGCGCGTCTTTGCCGCCTTTCCCGATGCCGTCAACGAGGCGCAATGCGGCGACCGGGAAAAAGCTTCCGGCAACGGAAAGCAGGGGACGGGAGATTGACGAGAGAGCGTAGCCGGCCAGAACAAAGCTCTTGCGGTTCTTAAAGCGGTCGCTTAAGTATCCGGAAATGAAACGCAAGATGCTGGTCGAACCCTGGAGCAGGCCGTCGATCAGTCCGATGCCGGCGCCGCTTACGCCGAGGAGCGCCAAGTAGGCCGGCAGCACCGGCGTGATCATGTCCTGGCCGAAACCGGAAGCCAGCGCCACGAAGGCGACAACAAGAATGTTTCTGGGGATCTTGGGGCGGGTTTCCGGCATAGTCATGAATTATATCATCTTGACCGCTTTCGGCTGAATGGGTGTATCATATAGGCACGGGAAAGGTCGATTGATTATCGATTTAATTAACCAAAATGCATATGTCGAAGCTTAAGACGCTGGACACAGCCGCGCTGGCGCTCGTTATTGTCGGCGGTCTCAATTGGGGCCTGGTCGGTTTTTTTCGATTCGACCTCGTGGCTTGGCTTTTTGGCGGGATGGACGGGGTGCTTTCGCGCGTCGTTTATGCGCTGGTTGGACTGTCGGCGCTGTATTTGATCTGGATTTTTCGTAAATTAGCGAGGAAATAAGCGGTCAATTTTTCGACCGCCGCGGCTTGACGTCCGCGGCGGTTTTTGGTATGATGATACTTAGTTAGACTATCTAAGTATTATCCGCTATGACCAAGTCAAAAAATCGCTCGGCGGAACTCGCGCTGCTCATCATGAACGCGGGCCGGCTGCTCCATCAAAAATTGCACGAGAGCGGCGGCAGCGGTTCGGTCTCGATGCTGCACTTCAAGATCATGAGTTTTGTCGGCGAAAGAGGGCCGACGACGATGAAAGACGTTGCCGGTTTTTTGGGCGTGACGGCGCCGTCGGCAACGGTGCTGGTCAACCGCTTGACCAAGAGCGGGGAGCTGGCCCGGGTTAAGAGTCCGAAGGATCGGCGTTCGGTCAGCGTTAAGCTGACGGCGTCGGGGCGGAAGTCGGTCGCCCGCGACCGCCAGGCCCTGGTCGGACGGATGAGTTCGATCCTGTCATGCATCTCGACCGCCGAGGCGGACAAACTCACGGTCATCCTTAAGAATTTGCTCAAGAAATAATTTATGAAAAAATCCAATAACGTCTTTTTCGTCATCGTTTCGATCGCGGTTGCCGCCGGGCTTTTCGTTGCCGGATATTTTGTTTTCGGCGCCAAGCGGACGCCGGCCGCGGCTTCGGTCGTTGTCGCGCCGACCGCGCTGACGCAGACGGTCAACGTCGTCGGCAAGGTCAAGGCCGCCGCCGAGGTCGACTTGGCTTTTGAGCGCGCCGGTCGCGTCGTGCGCGTGCCGGTATCCGCCGGCGACGCGGTCAAACGCGGCGCCGTGCTTGCCGCTTTGGACGCGAGCGGCGCCAATGCCGCCAGCGAACAGGCTGACGCGGCGCTGGCTGCGGCCCGGATCGCGCTGGAAAAAATGCAGCGCCCGCCGGAAGCGATCGACCTGCTTCAGGCCAAAGACGCCGTTTCCGCGGCGAGCGACGCCAAAGATAAAACGGCTGTCGATCTGAGCCGGGCGTATGACAACGCGTTGAGCGCCGTTTCGGACACGTATCTCGATTTGCCGGCGATCGTTTCCGGATTGCATGACGTTCTGCACGGCACCGATCTCAATCCCGGACAGGACAATATCGACGTCTACGCCGATTTCATAAAACAGACCGACGCCAACGGCGATGCATATCGCGCCTCGACCGAAAGCGCCTACCGCGCCGCGGCCGCCGCGGTTGATAAAGCGTACGCCGACTTTAATGCCGCCGGCGCCGCGCCGCAAAGTTCAACAATCGAAACCTTGCTGGCCGAAACTTACAGCGCCAACAAGCTCGTTTCCGACGCTGTTAACAATGCCGGCAACCTGATCGATTTTTATAAAGCCGACATGACGCAAAAAAAGATCTCCAACCCGGCGCCGGTGCCGGCGGCCGCCAGCCAGGCGCGCGCTGTCCTGTCCGGTTATGCCGCCAAGGCCAACGGCCATTTTGCCGCGCTTTCGGCCGACCAAGCGGCGCTCGTCGCCGGCAATAACGCCGCCGCCGCGGCCAGCCGCGCTTTGAATGAAAAACAAGAGGCGTTGGCCAAGCTGGTCGCCGGCGCCGAGGACATTGACATCCGCGCCCAGCAGACGCGCGTCGATGCGGCCAAAGCGGCCGCCGACGCCGCCCGCAACGAAGTGGCGAAAATGTCGTTGCTCGCGCCGTTCGACGGAACGGTTTCCCGCGTCAACGTCAGCGTTGGCGAGATGGGGACGACGGGCGCCACCTCCATTTCCATGGTTTCGAATTCCAAATACGAGATCGACGCGCTGGTGTCGGAAGCGGATATTGCCAAGGTGACGGTCGGCGAAACCGCCACGGTGACGCTCGATACGTTCGGCGGCGAAAAATTTGACGCCGTCGTGGCCGCGGTCGATCCGGCCCAAACCGTGACCAACGGGATCGGGGCGTACGGCATAAAATTGCAATTCGTCAAAGACGATCCGCGCATCAAATCCGGGATGACGGCCAACGTCTTGCTGGCGACGGGCGAACGCCAAGGCGCGCTCGCCGTTCCCAAAAGCGCGATCATCACCCGCGGCGCCAATAAATTCGTTCTCGTGTTGAACGGCGACGGCGGCACGGCGGAAACCCCGGTCACGGTCGGGATCGAAGGCGCCAATGGCTTGGTCGAGATCGTTTCCGGTCTTAAAGAAGGGGACAAGGTCGTCACCTTCGGCAATAACTAATCTCCTGCAATTATGAATGCGCAAAACGAGAAAGAACTGATCAAAGAAGAAAAGGAATTGGTCGCGGAAGTGAAAAAAGAGGAAAAACTCATCGCCAAGCTGTTGAACGACGTCCGCGCGCTCATCACGATCGCCCTGATCCTGATCGTGGCGGTCGCCGGCGGCGTTTGGTACTTTGTCACCGCGAGCCATGAGGTCAAGATCGAGAATTCGCAGATCACGGCCAGCGCCATCAATTTGGCGCCCGCCGTCGGCGGCAAGCTGAACGCCGTTTATGTGCATGAAGGCGACCTGATCGACGCCAACACCGTGGTCGCGCTCGCGGGCAACGAACTTGTCAAAGCCAAGATCGCCGGGCTGGTGATCATGGCGCGCGCCGACATCGGCAAGTCGATCGCGCCGGGTGAAACCATCGTCTCGATGATCGATCCGTCGGATCTGCGCGTCGTCGGCCGTTTGGCCGAGGACAAAGGCTTGAACAAGGTCAGCGTCGGCGACGCGGCCACTTTTACGGTTGACGCTTTCGGCGGCCGCAAGTTCAGCGGCATCGTCGACGAGGTCAGTTCGACCTCGCGTTCTTCCGACGTTGTTTTCAGCATTTCCGACAAGCGCCAGGAGAACGAGTTCAACATCAAAGTGCGCTACGACGTGAGCGCTTATCCCGAACTGAAGAACGGCATGTCGGCCAAATTAACCATCTACCACAACTAAAATGCCACAGCGCGCGACGGAAGAAAAAAGCTCGACCAAGTGGTGGGTGCTGGCCACCGTCATCATCGGCACGTTTTTGGGCCGCTTGGACCAGACGGTCGTGAGTTTGGCCACGCCCAAGATCATCATCGATTTCGGGATCACTGTGTCCACCGCCGGCTGGATCAGCACCGCCTACATCATCGCGAACGCCGTGTTCGTGCCGATCTGGGGCAAGCTGGGCGACACCTGGGGGCGCAAGAAGGTTTACGTGCTTGGCTTCATCGTTTTCATCATTGGCTCGGTCCTTTCGGGCTTGGCTTGGAATTTCCCGTCGATCATCGCTTTCCGCGTGCTGCAGGCGATCGCCGGTTCGGCCGACTACCCGACCGCCATGGCGATCCTGGCGGCGACCTTTCCGAAAGGCAAGGCGCGCGCCCAGGCCCTGGGCATTTGGTCGGCATCGTTTGCCGCGGCCGTGGTCTTCGGCCCGCTGATCGGCGGCCCGCTCATCGACGGTTTTGGCTGGCGCTCGGTCTTCCTCATCAACCTGCCGGTCGGCATTGTCGGTCTGGCGATGGCACTCACGATCATCAAAGAATCGACTTCCGGCGACCAGGCGAAGAAATTCGACCTGTGGGGCGCCATGGTCTTGGGCGTCGCGCTCTCGGCGCTGGTGCTGGTGCTGGAAAAAGGTTTAGATTGGGGCTGGACCTCCGGGAAAAGCCTGATCGCCTACGCCGTCGTCGTTGTTGCCACGGCGCTGTTCATTCGGATCGAGGACAAGCACCCCGACCCGATCGTCGACCTTAAATTTTTCCGCATTCCCGTTTTCGTCAACGTGCTCGCCAACAACTTCATCGTCTTCATGGGCATGATGGGCTGCGTTTTCCTGATCCCGATCTTTGCGGCGACCTATTTGGGGCTGGACGCGACCGAAACCGGATTGCTGTTCATGCCGATGGCCGCCGGGATGATGATCGCCGCGCCGCTGGGCGGACAGCTCACCGGCAAGGTGCAGCCGCGTTTCGTCATTTTTGTGAGCACGCTGGTCGCCGCCGCCGGCCTCTTTCTTTTCCTCGGCCTTGATCCGCGTTCAAGCTCGTTCGACATCATGCTGCCGCTCTTCGTCATGGCGCTCGGCATGGGTTTTGGCATGGCGCAGCGCACCAACATCATCGCCTCGGCCGTGCCCGACCACGAGGTCGGCATTGCCTCGTCGGTGCTGGCGCTCGCCCGCAATATTGCCGGCGCGTTCGGGATCGCCGTGTTCGGCACCGTCTTGAACAACGCGACCAACGCCAAAGTTATCGCGACCTCGGCCATGAGCAGCCTGAACGTTTTAACGCCGAAAAACTACGCCGTCTTCACCACCCTCATCACGCTCAAGGCGCAGATCGCCGCTTACCACATTGTTTTCCTGACCGCCGGTTTTGTGCTGCTTTTCGGCGCCGTCACCTCGCTCATGATCAAGGTCAAAGAAAAGGTCGGCGTGCACGTGATGGTCGAATAAACATTCAGATAAGAACCAGCGACCAAGAACCCCATTGCGACACGATCCGCAATGAGGCAGGCCAATTTCCAAATAAGTTAAAAGAACCAAACATTAAAAAGCGAGACAATATGTCTCGCTTTTTTGGTTCTTTGTTCTTAATTCTTGGATTCTTGGTTTTTGGTCTTTGTTTGGAAATTGGTTCTTGGTTCTTGGTTTTTTGCATTTGGTATATCTGAACCATTGCGCTAGGATAAGATAATGAATATGGATTATTCCGTCATTCTTCCGGCTTATAACGAAGCAGCGACGATCGAGCGGGCGATCCGCGAGACCGCGGCGGTTTTTGATCCGCTCAAAAAAGAATACGTGATCATTGTTGTCGACGACGGCTCGCGCGACGCAACCGCGCAGCTGGCCGCCGCGCTCGCGTCCGAAATTCCCGCCGTCCGGCTGCTGCAACACGCCGCCAACGCCGGCAAAGGGACGGCCGTGCGCACCGGCGTCCTCGAGGCGCAAGGCGACCTGCTGCTGTTCCTCGATTGCGATTTGGCCACCCATCCCCGCGAAGCGCCCGCCTTCATCGCCAAAATGGGGGAGAGCGACATTGTGATCGGTTCGCGCCGCGTCGCCGGCGCGGTCATCGCCAAAGCGCAGCCCTGGTACCGTTCGCTTTCCGGCCGCGCCATTAATTTTTTCGTCCGCCATTTTTTGAAATTGCCGCACCACGATACGCAATGCGGTTTTAAGATGTTCCGCCGCGCTGCGGCGCAAGACATTTTCAAGGACGCCAGCCCGTCGCGCTGGACCTTTGACGCCGAGATCCTGCTGCGCGCCTACGCCGCTGGCTACCGCGTGGGCGAACTGCCCGTCACCTGGTCGAACGGCGAAACCAGCCGCGTTAAAACCGGCGAAGTTTTGTCGGACCTGCGGCGGCTGCTGCGGCTCAAGAACAAGTTGAATAAATAAGGATTTTTTAAAACGCGATTGCGCGCGCCGCGGCCCATTGACGTCCGGCGCGGACAAGGGTAACCTCGCGGCGAGGAGTTTTTTGCCAACGGCAACGATCAACGGAGCAAAACGAAAGGGATGAAAATGACGGAAGCGACGGAAACGAACCGACCAAGCTGGTATCCCGCTGAAACGGCTCAGGCGATGAAAGCGGCGCCGAAGAATCAACAGTGGCTCGCGGACGCGGCGTATTTCCGGTTTTTGGAGCGCGGCCGCGGCGGCCTCGACGGAACGGCGGCCGGCGATTGGGCGTTCGCCGAACGGAAAATGGACATCATGATCGAGGAACATTTTCTTCGCGAGCGCTTGCGCCAATCCGACGATCCCAACGAGAAGATCGCGCTGGCGACCATCGCCTTCATCGCCACCTTCCAATTCTTGCTGCCGAGCGAGGTGGTCGACGATTTGCGTTTGGGCGACCTGGCCTTTTTGGAAAAGGGTTTGGGGCTGGGCATTACTTGCTCGGCGATCGGCGAGACGGCCGGGGTCGGCGAGTTGCCGCAGCCGGTCGGTGCCGGCACGGTCGGCGAATTGATCGCCGCGCTTCAAGCGTCGTATGCGGCTAAGCAGCGCCGGACCGCCAAGCGGAAGTGAGACCGAAACCAAAGAGGCGTACCACGCACGGTGGACGCCTCTGTTTTATTTTTGATCGCGATTTACTTGATCTTGATCGCGCGAAGCGCCAGGAACATCGGAAACTCGTGCCGGGCGCGGTTTTCGGCTTTGGCTTTTGGTCCGGAGTCCGACACGCGGTTTGAGGTCCATTCCTCGAGCGCGTCGACGGCAAAGCCGTTGGCGCCGAGCGCGTTTACGTACGCCGAAAGCGGGCGGTGGTAGGAAACGGTTTTGATCGAGCGGTCGGCGCCGGGGTGGGCGAGGATCGGGATCTTCAAGGGCGACAGGTACATGTCGAGGCGGCGGTACTGAATTTGCCGCGGCTCTTCCCAGCCCCAGGCGCTTTGGCGCGGGATCCGGAACGACGGATGGTTCATGACAATGACAAGCGGCGCGCCCGGCGCCAGTACGGCGGCGGCGTCATGAAAGACCGGTGCGATCGGGTCGATGTTTTGAATGGCCAGCAGGCAGACGGCGCCGTCGAATTTCATCCCTTGGCAAAGTTTGGCAAAACGCGTGGCGTCGCCGACAAGGTATTTGGTGTTGGTCGGCGCCAGGCGCTGCGCCCGTTCAATTAACGACGGCGAAGCGTCAAAACCGAAAACCTGCACGCCGCTTTTAACGAGCAGGCGCGAGAAAGCGCCTTCGCCGCAAGCGATGTCCAAATATTGCTTGCCTTTCTGCGGCGCGAGCAGCTTAAGCACGCCGGGGTTGACCACGGTGTTCAAGAGCGAATCGCTTTCGCTCATATGCCCGCCGTACCAATCCGAGACCTGCTCCCACCCGGTCTTGGCCGCCTGCGGCTTGGAAAAATTCGAGGTTCGATGCGGTTTGTGTTGATGAAATTTCTTCATAAAGGTATCATAGCTGTCTTATCATCATTGTTCAAATATTCGAGGGATTAGGGATTGGATCTTAGGGATTAGTGTTTTGCTAACCCCTAACCCCTAACCCCTAACCCCTAACCCCTAAAGTTATGAAACCAAAGATCAAACCTTTTGTCCTCGTTGTTCTTGACGGTTGGGGCGAACGGGCGGACCGGGATTACAACGGCATCTTCGAAGCCTCGACCCCGGTCATGGACCGCTTGCTGGCGGAATATCCGCATGCCACGCTCGACGCCAGCGAAGAAAGCGTCGGTTTGCCGACGGGACAGATGGGCAACTCCGAGATCGGCCACATGACGATCGGTTCCGGCCGCGTCATCGACACCGATTTGGTGAAGATCGCCAAAGCCATCAAAAACGGCGAGTTTTCCAACAACCCGGAGTTTGGCGCGCTGTTTGAGCACGTGAAAAAGAATAACGGCACCTTGCACACGATCGGCTTGCTGTCGCCGGGCGGGGTGCACAGCCACAACGAACATTTGTATGCCTTTTTGAAGGCGGCCAAGGCGGCCGACATTTCGCGCGTCGCCATCCATGCCATTACCGACGGGCGCGACGTCGCGCCGCAAAGCGCCGCCGAATACCTCAAGGAATTGGAAGCGGTGATGGAAGAAGCGGGGATCGGTTTCATTGCCACTTGCTCGGGCCGTTTTTACGCCATGGACCGCGACAAGAATTGGGACCGCCTGAAACGCGCCGAGGACGCGATGTTCAAGTGCGAAGGCAATGTTTGCGTTAAAGAAAAACCGTCGGCAGCCGTCGCCCGTTTGCACAAGCAGGGGTTTGTCGACGAACACTTGGAGCCGCTGGTCTTTTTGGACGCCGACGGCAAGGGTTGTCCCATTTCCGAGAATGACGGCGTGTTCATTTTCAATTATCGCGCCGATCGCGCGCGGATGATCGCTTCGAGCATCGCGGCCATGGCCAAGGTCAAGAATCTTTGCTTGGTGACGATGACAGAGTACGACAAAGCGATCGACTGCCGCGTCGCCTTTGCGCCGAACGCCATTGAGACGACGCTGGCGGCCGAAGTTTCCAAACACGGTTTGACCCAGGCGCATATCGCGGAAACGGAAAAGTACGCCCACGCCACTTATTTCTTGAACGGCGGCGTCGAGGTGCCGCACGCGGGCGAGGAGTTCGTGCTCATTGAAAGCCGCAAAGACGTGCCGACGCACGATCTGGCGCCGGAAATGAAAGCCCGGGAGATCGCCGACCAAGCCATTGAGCGGATCGAAGCGGGCGCGGATTTTATTTTCATCAATTTCGCCAACGCCGACATGGTCGGGCATACCGGCGTCAAAGAGGCGATTCATCTTGCCGTGCAAACGGTCGATCGCGAATTGGGGCGGGTGGTTGACGCGGTTCGCGCGCGCCATGGGGCGGTTTTCATTACCGCCGACCACGGCAACGCCGAACACTATTTCGATCCGGCAAAGAACGAGAAGATCACGTCGCATACGATGAATCTTGTTCCCGCAATTCTGACGCTGCCCGGCGTCGCCCTCGCGAACGGCACGCTAGCCGACGTCGCCCCGACCTGTTTGTCGGTCATGGGCCTTCCGATCCCGCCGTCAATGACGGGCCGCGACCTGACGAAACGCCCGTAAAGACAGTCGGCTGACTTCGTTATATAATCAAGCTATGGCCAGACCCAATGCCGAACGCGCGCCGCTTCCCGAACGGATCGGCGCGACCCCGGAACGCGAATTCGACGAAATGCCCACCGCGGAAATGCGGACGGGCCGCGAACGCCTGCGCCAGGTGGCCGCCGAACAAGTGACTTTGGACGAGGCCGCGGCCGAAGAAATTCTCGACGACATTACGGCGCGCTATAAAATTCCCGTTGAAACGCCGACCGACCAGGCCAAGGTTCGCGCTTATCAAGAACGGTCGATCCCGCCCTATTTGCAAAACAAACAGGAGCGCGAACCGCTCGCCGTGCGGCTTTACGGGCTGTTCGCCGGCGCCGAAGGCATGAAAGAGGCGCGCGAAGCCTTGCCCAAGGACGGGCCGTTCCTCGTCGTCGCCAATCATTCCGGCGGCGAGTCGCCGGTCCTCCTGTCGCTTTTAAAAGAATACGACGCGCACATTGCCGCCGGCGAAGAATTGAATTTCAACCGTTCGGGATTCAGGAAATGGCTCTTGGAGCGCCTGCGCATGATCCCGGTGCGCGAATCGCTCGCCAACTTGAACGACGAAGAAAAAGAAAAATTGCTGGAGCGCGTTCCCGGGGAGAAGCGCAAGGCGTCGTACCGGAAGATCGCTGAACGCGAAAAAGACGGCGGCGCGGCGGCCAATAAGGAATTCATCAAAACGACGGTGGCGCTGCTGTCCCGCGGCGACGTGGTGGCGATGTTTCCGGAGGGCTTGTTTCTCTACGATGACAATAAGGGTTTGCGGAAAGCCTACGGCGGCGTCGAGCTGATCGCCCGCGAATACAAGCGCCTGACCGGCAAGGATCTGCCGATCGTCCCGGTCTCGGTTTGGAGCAATGCCGAGGGCAAGCGGATCTAGGTGGGGGACGCGATCACCATTGAGCGCGGCGACAAAGCGCTCTCCGGCACGGA
>JAHFIF010000020.1 GCA_023246535.1 bacterium | reverse complement strand
GCTTCGCATGTTTGGCGTATTAAGCCCCCCGGCCTAACACGCCACCCATGTTTTGTCTCCGATCTTTAGTCTTTTTCACCGCCCCGAGGCGAAAGAGACTAGAGATCGGCTCCAAAACAACCCGCCTTTCACACCGCCGCGCATACCTTACGGGTTTGTGGCACCCGAATGCCGGCGGATTGTTAACGTCTGCAAATTTTTTCTCCCCCGAGTAAAAATTTGGACGTTAACAACAAAAACGACCGCCACTTAAGAGCATGTGGCTGTCGTTTTGTTCGGGGCATTCTTTTTCATACTTGCTTGCGTATCGGGGGGCTTAGCTTCCCCCCGGTAATAGACACCCCCTTAGCAGTGAGGGGTCTAAAACCAGGGATAAACTCTACGAAAGCTGGTATGTAGCAATTGTTGTTTGGCTTGTCCCAAAAACGCCGAATACAACCGTGGTACGGTTGCTAGGGTTTAAGGGGCAGGTGTTCCATTCTGATCAGAGTTATCGGGGGCAAATTTCCCCCTGGTTCATGGCACACATTTGGGGCTATGTGACCTGAACCAGGGACAATGGACTCTGGGACAAAATTTCGGGGCAGAAACTTTGTTGAATTGTTAAATTGTTGGTTTTATCTCATATAAATAAACATGGCTCCCCAAAACGGAGAGCCATGTGGATAATATGTGGATATAGTTATCCCTAAAGACTGGTTCGTTTTGGTTTTTGTTTTATTTTTCGCTTTATTGGGCTAGTTTTTGCCCTCTAAAGAACTTACACATACACTATACCACATTTTTGGCTTTATTTCAAGTGTTTGAGTGGATAATTCCTTATATTTAGCTAAATTTAGAGAAATTTTAATTTATAAGCCCAACCCCTCTCCTATATAAACAAATTAGCCGCCGGGTCGAGACGAATTCTGGGTATCTTGCGCCATTTATTCAACCAGGGGCCCTGAACCCTAGAAGAAAAACGCTTGATACCGAGACTTTCTCGACCCGACGGCTTTCCGTACAGGTGCAAGGCCGCCGCCAGAAGGCGACCTTGCGCGCTTTGCCCGTCGTTTGGAAAGGGTAATTACTCCTTTTCCAATCGATAGGCACTGATTGCCCGGGGCAAACGCCCCGCGGCGGTAAAGAACTCTCTGCCGGTTCAGTGTTCTTCCGAATGCGATCTGGCCAACAGATCGCTGTTTGTCCGTGCTTCCGTCTCGTCCCCGTCGTTCCCCCTTGCGTTTCAAGGAGGAGCCATGGGAATGCGACTTTAAATTTTTAGAACTTAGTTGTTAGTGTTTAGTGTTTCCGAGGCCGGGGTGGTAGTGGTGGTCGTGATACTGGCCGGTGTCGCAGTGTCCGGCGTTGCGGCGACCGGCGTTGCGGTCGTATCGGCGGGCGGCGTCGCGGTATCGGTTGGCGCCGGCGTTGTCGCCACCGGAGCCGGAGCTGGGGTCGGCGTCGTCTCAACCGGTGCCGTTACCACCGGCGGCGGCGTTTGCTCAACGGGCGGCGCGGTGACTACCGGCGTCGGAGTCGGAGTCGGCGAAACAACCACCGGCGCCAGCTGGGCGGGGGTCAAGCCAAAATCATTCGTATTTTCGTAACCAACGCGGCGGGCAATGACCGTCCAGTCAAAGGTGGCGCCGGAAGTGCCGCTGTTCAATTCATCGACAAAGAATCCGTCGGCCGTTTTTGACGCCACGTATATGCCGTTAGCCGCATCGGTCAGCGTCACCGTCACGTTATACGGCGCGCCCGCGGCCATTACTTCTTTTTGTTCTTGCGTAAAGACGATGTGGGCAATTCCCGAAGCCAGTTTGCCGCTGCCGAAGAGCGTGATCGTCGCGTTCTGCGCCGCCGTGGCAAAGAGCGACGGATTGTTCGGATTATTTTGATTCTTGATTGTTTGCACCAAGACGCCGTTTTGATCGATCGACCAATTGCCGTTAATGCCGCTCAAGCCGAGCACGTTGCTAATTGAGAAGCCGGTCATGTTCAAATCGCTGTTCACGATGAGGCCGGCGAGCGATGTTACGCTGCTAACCGCGTTGTTGCTGCTGCCGCTGGAAATGACGATCGGCGCCGGCGTGGTGTTGGCGGACGAGACCGGAGCGGCAGGCGCCTGGCCGGCCAAAAGCGCATCCAATTGTTCTTTGGTGACACAGGTTTCGCCGCCGTTAGCCGCACTGCCGATACAAAGATTGGCCTGGTGCGACTTGTTGGCAAAGGTTTCATCAAAGTAGCCGCGCAGCGCCGTAACGCGAGCCGACGAAAAGTCGGTCAAGAACTGCTTGCCATTGGCAATGTCGTTGTTGAAGGCGGACACGACGTCGCGCGGCGCTTCGGCTTGGGTCGCAGCGACGAACGTGCTGAGATCGGTGCCGGTGGCCGTAAAGTCGCCAAGCAGATTCGCCTCGTCCTGAACCGCCTTAACGATGATTGGGGTGATCTTGCCGTATTCAACCTGCCACGGGGTGGACCCGGGCGCGAGCGGATCAGTGCCATTGTCGCCATTCGGGGAAACCGCTTCCGGATAAGACTGGTACAACTCCTGCGCGATGAACCCGGCCTGCACCTTGGTGTCGCCGTTCATAATGAAGTCGCGAACATTGATCTTCATCAGGTCGGAGAGCGTGTAGTGCGTCTCGGTGATGTCGTGCTTGATACGGCGGTCGGAGCTGGTGTTGTAGGCCACGCAGCCGGCGGTCGTACAGCGCGCGATCGTGCCTTGCGTCGTGCCGTTGTTGGCGGTAAACACGATCCACTTGTTACCCGTGGCTGAGGTGGCGGTAATGCCGGGCAGCGCCATCGTCATCATTGTCGTCGTCGCCGCCGTGGTTTGGCTCTGGATCCACAAGCTCTGCATGGTCTGCGAAGTGCCGTTCGTATAGATGTTGAGCATTGTCCCGGTGGTCGACGTGTTGACGCCGCTCGCGTTCAAGCTCATGAGCGAGTTGGACACGGCGGTCAACACGCCGCTGGCGGTGAAGTTGAAGAGCGTGCCCGTATTTGAGGCGCCGGAAAAAGCCGTGTCGGTCGTCGATACGCTCAAAATCGTACCCGAGGTAATGTCGGCGTTGTCGACAAAGCTCCAGGCGTTCGTGGTGCCGGCGGCGGACGAAGTGAAGGATAGCGTCGCGTTGCCGGTGGTCACCTGACCGGCACCGGCGAAGTTGATGCTGTTATTCCAGCCGGTGCCGATGTTGATGGCGTTCTCCGTGCCCGCGCCGCCGGTGATATTGCCGATGTTCAGGCCGTTGAGCGTGCCAGCGCCGACCCCGGCGGCGGTCAGGTTGAGCATGTTCTCCGTGCCGGCGGTGGTGATCGTGCCGTTGGTCAAGGTCAAGCCGTTGGCCGTAATCGTTCCGGCCGACTGGGTGATGTTGGGCATCACGATGTTGGCGCCGTTCCAGTTGATGTTGCCGGCGTTGGTGGCCTGACTGAGCGCGCCGGCGCTGCCGAGGCGGAAGCCGTTGATGTTGGCCGTGCCGGTGGTCGTAAGCGAGTGAGCGGGCGTCGCAAGGTAGATGCCGTTTTCCGTGCCTGTTATGCCGGTGGCCGGGGTCATGACGCCCATGTTGATGTCGACGCCGTTCATGCCGCCGGAAGACGCGGCATTGGCCGTCGTCACGGTGTAGGTGCCCATGTTGATGTCGACGCCGTCATTCAGGATCGTGCCGCCGGCGAAGTTCATGGTGGTGTTCGGCGTGGTCAAGTTGAGGCCGGCCCAATTGATGGTTCCGGCGGCGGTGGTCTGCGAAATGGCGCCAACTGTGCCCGCGGCCATGTAGATGCCGGCGATGTTGGTGGTAACGTTTGTCGTTTGCGTCAGGCCCACGGTTTCAAATTTAATGTCGCCGATCGTGGTACCCGGCGTAACGCCGGCTTGCGTAATGCGCAAGCCGTTCCAAATGGAGCCGGCGCCGGCCGTGGTGCCGCCGGTAATGTCGATGCGTTCGCCGGAAGCCTCGATGGCGCTCGCGCCGCCGACGTAGGTGAGTTGCAGGTTGCTGACCCCGGCGGTCGCCACGCCAAAGCCGGTGTTGCTGATCGCCACCATGTCGGCGGTCGGCGCGGCGGTGGCGGTAATTTGCATGTTCGAGTTGGCATCGGTGTTGACGACGACATTGCCGCTGCCGTTCGGCACGATGACGAGGTTGGCGTTCGCAAGGGTGGTGATCGACGCGTCCCAGCCGCCGCCGATGGCAATGGCGTTCTCCGCGCCGCCGCCCGCGGTGATGGCGCTGATGTTGATGCCGTTCTCCGTGCCGGCGGCGATGGTGGCGCCGGTCACGTTGATGCCGTTTTGCGTGATCGTCGAGGCCGTGCCGGTGGCTTGCAGGTACGCGTTGAGGCCGTTGTACGTGCAGGCGCCCGAGGCGCAGCCGGTCAAGGTCGGCGCGTTGGCCGAGAAAGCGTTGATCGTTTTGACCCCCGCCCCCGAGGTGTTGATCGTCGTGCCGACGTGGATGCCGTTCGTGATCGAAGTGCCCGACGCGTTCGTCGAAGCGTCGGTGAACAGCACGTCCATCGCCTGTCCGGTTTCGGCGGTCGTATGTACAAAAGTTGCCGCGCCAACTTGGAACACCTTGCCGGTCGTCATCGCGCTGCCGCCGCCAAAGGTCATGCCGGTTTGCGTCGTAAGCGTGCCCCAGTTCCAGACGATCGCGTTGGCGGCGTTGGCAATGGTCGCCGTGCCGGTGGCCGCGCCAACCGTGTTGAGCGTTGTCGAACCGCCCGCGCCAATGCAATTGGCCCACGCGCCGTTCTCAAAGCAGCGGAACTTATTAAGGCCGATGTTGTAGTACATCGCGCCGTTGGCGCCGCCGGTCGGATCGCCGGTGCCAAAGCCGGAAGAGGTCGCATCGAGCACAAGGAAGTCCGGCGTGGTCGAGCCGCTGCCGCCCGCGCCGATCTGGATGTCGGCGATCGTGCTGGCGCCCGCGGCCTGGAGCGAGAGGTTGCCGGCCGACGTTCCCCACGTGGCGGCCGCGGCGGATGTGATGGTGAGCGCGCCGGTCGAGGTCGTCCAGTTGGAAGCCGCGCCGCCGGTGATGGTGATAGCGGCGTGCGAGAGTAAACCGATCGCGCCGGCATTGGCCGTGTTGCCGATCGTGACCGTGCCGGTCGAGGTGCCGGTGTTAAGCGACGTGTTGAAGTTAGAGTTGTCGTTTAAGCTCACCGCCGCTCCCGAGATGGTGGTGCCGGCCGTGATCGTCAATTTGCCTGACGAATCAGTGGCCGGAATGTAAGCCGAAGCGCCGCCGACCGACGAGCTCAGGAGCCCGTTCAACATGTTCGAGTTCATCGCATACGGCGCGGCCAGGATGCGCTTGCGCGGGGAAAGCGTTTCGTAGGTCGAGCCGTTGTACATCTGGATTTCCAGGTAGCGGCTGTCGTCGTTGAAGATGGTGTTCTGCAGCGCGTTCTGCGAGGAGAGGGTGGTGTCGCCGAGCGGGATGGAGAAGACGCCGTTGACCGGAGTGACGGAAACCTGGCTGGCGTTGGGGCTGGTGCAGCCATTGGTGCCCGTGCCCCAGCCGGACCAGACGCAGGAGCCGCCGGAAAGCGAATCCCAGATGACAAAGCGCATGTTGGTGGCGGCGGTGATCGCCGTGCCGGTGGCGGAGGTGACGCGCGCTTGGTAGTTGATGATGAGCGGGATGCCAGCGGCGGCTTTGGCGTTTTGGGCGTTCAAGCCGACCGCGGCCGAGACAACAAACAAAACGACGAAGCACGCGCGGAGGAGCGCTTGCAACAACGTTTTATTTGTTAGCCGTTTAAACATTTTTGTTTTTCGTTTTGATTTTCGTCCTTCTTTTGTTTGATTGTTTTAGTCCGACCAGCCCGGGCTCGCTTGTTGCTGCAAGGGGTGTCCAGATCCCCTGCCCAACTTTTTAAGACCACGCCGCTCGTACCAAACGTTTTATATTTTCCCCCCGCCCTCTCTTTCGATATTTTTTAAGAGAAGGCGGGGGGGTGGCGTTCATGCGTCGCCGCACCGAAAGCGACAGATGAAACCTTGAGAAAGAACTATTCGGAGATCAACCTGTTCAACCGTTCATCCCGCGCCTTTCTGCCCTTCATTGGCATAAAGGCGCGGGGGCTGACGCGAACCGTTTCACCTCCCACTTGCTTCGGCTCTTAGGGGAAGCTGTGCGAGGGAAAGCGATACGCGTCAACTGAGCTCCATTTTTGTTTGTTCGAAGAACCTTGTCAGCGCCTAAGGGGTCCAGATCCCTATTCGCCGATCATTTGTCTCCGATTTCTCGCCTCAACCGCGTCCAGATGCGTTCGAGGCGACAGATCGGTTACAAATAACAACAAAAACGGCGGCCACTTAAGAGCATGTGGCAGTCGTTTTCATATTCAGGGCAATAATTGTCATACGTTGATCAAAATCAGGAGAATAGCTTCCCCCCGGTCATAGACACCCCTCTGGACTGAGGTGGCGGAACCAGGGATAAACGAGCAGCTAATCAACGTATATCCGTTCGAAAGTTGTCTTCAAGCTTTTCTTAAATGCACAAAATGAGCCGTTGGCCGGCTTTTGGCTATTTAAGGGCTTGATGTTTCATGGCGGTAGAAATTACAGGGGTAATTCCCCCCGATTCATGTCACACATCTGGACTATGTGACCTGAACCAGGGATAAAATTTTTTCTGCCGCGCAATTTTCCTTTTTAAATCTATTTCATAGACTTATCATCGATACTTTGCCGTTTCGCGTTCTATTCGTTCAGGCACTTGGCAGAACCTGATCGATAGACCTGCGTATATGGCTCAAAAGCGTCAATAAACAAACATGGCTCCCCAAAACGGAGAGCCATGTGGATAATATGTGGATATAGTTATCCCTAAAGACTGGTTCGTTTTGGTTTTTGTTTTATTTTTCGCTTTATTGGGCTAGTTTTTGCCCTCTAAAGAACTTACACATACACTATACCACATTTTTGGCTTAATTTCAAGTGTATATCCTTGAAAATCGGTTTATTTCCCTTAATTTAGATATTATTTTTTAAATATTGATCTTATGGTCTCATCTACAACCGCTTTTTGCTTAACATAGCGGCGAATTAAAAACAGGGCAACCATGAGAAGCAGCATCCATGGGAAGACACAAGCCGGCTGACTAGCGGCAAACTTGGCAAAATTAACGAGGTTTTTTGGCAGACTAACGATCTTAGGTGTCTCTTTATCCAAGCCTATCTGCTCGTTGATCGGCCCAAGCGACGGTTTAATTTCGATAATCTTAGTTTTATAACCATTTTTTTCAATTTTTAACGAGTATGTGTCTTTGGGAACGAAAAACCCATAACCGCCGTTGGGCGCTGATTCTTCATAGCCGTTTTGGCCATAAACCGATCCGTCCCAAGGCATGCCATTCTTAAGGATCGTGACTTTGGCGCCGGGCACCGGAACCTTGGTTCCGTTGACATTCTCGAAAATCGTTCCACCGGGAACAACTTCGAGCTTCCAACTGGCATAAACCGATGCCCCGTCCGCATACTTGATCGTAACCGTTACCGGAACCGTGCCCGACGACGCCGACGCCGCGAAAAAGACGCGATAGGCACCATCGGTTCCTTGGGTGAATGCATATGTATCGTTGCCGACCTGAACCAGAGCCGAGCTGGTCGTTTTCGACGTTAGCGAATCCGGCAATTGCAGACCAATGATGCCGTCGACGATCGCGTTCATTAAATTCGCGGTTATTTCGGCCGGCACGCCGTTAACGGTCGCAATGATCTGGCCGCTGCCGATTGCCACCGCTTTGCTTGTCCCCTGTCCGGGAATCTCCGGTTTGTTCGGACCGGGCGGCATCGGCACAGCCACGATGCTTCCGGTCAAAAAGATCTGGTCGGCGCTCTGCGCATCGTTACCCGAATGATCGGTTTGAAAAATTTTATAATGATACAGCGTGCCAGCGTTTAGGTTGGTCAAACTGACGCGATGCAACGTGGCAAAACCTGTCGTTTCGATTGCTTCGCCGCCTTCGTACAGTGCGCTCGGACCAAAACGAACGCCGCCCGTGGCCGGCTTATTCGTTTGCCAAACAACGTCAGCGGAATGCGGCGTAATGAATTCAACATGCGCCAAAGAAATTGCCGGGGCGATCGTATCGAACGTCGTAAAGGACTGGTCGGGGGAATAGGCCTGGTCGCCGTTGGCGTCCGTGGCTAAAATATGAAAATGGTACGTGGTATTCGGACTTAAATTGCCCAGCGTGGTCGTGTGCGCGGTATCAAAAACACCATTGTTAACTTCGTTGCCGTAATTGTCCGTTCGACCAAAATCAATTTCCCAGTAGGTCGGCACATCGGTCTTCCAGCTGACCACAACTTCGGTTCCGCCGATCGATTCCAAAACAATATCCGATATTTGCGGCAAAACGGCCTTTTTAACCGATAGCGTTGTGAACGTTTGATCCGCCGAAATAGCAACGTCGCCGAAGACGCCCATTGATCGCGCCGCCAAATGGTAGGTTGTTCCCGGTTTCAGCCCGATCAAAACCAGGGAATGGTCGGTTACGTAATCGTTGATGCCATAAACCTGGCCGTACGACGAACTAAGTCCGTAACGAACGTACGAATTCGAGGCAATGTCCGTTTGCCAGCTGATCCGGGCCGTCGTAACCGTTATTTGATCGATGGTCACGCCGATCATTCGCGGCGCCGGCGTTTGTCCCGGACCGGAGCTGCCGCCGATAACCGGTTGAATAACGACCGGCGGCGGCGGGGGCGCAATGTTGCAAGCCTCGCCAATGCACGCCGTCACGCCCACCTGGTCATCGAGTCCGATCGAGATGGGCGCCGATCCCGTATCGCCAAAACTGCCGCCGATCGCCAGCCGATAAGCCCCGCTAACGGCGGGGTTGATGACGCGATTAACGCCCACGCCGTAATCGACCGCATCGGTGCCGATAACGATCGAGACGGTGCTGCCGGGCGCAAACGCTCCCCCGTCCCCGGGACAAATTTGAAAAGACAAGGTGTTGCCGAGCCAAACGGCGGCTGCTTGCTCGGTTCCGTAACAGTCGGCGGCCGTGGAAACCGGCAAACCATTGTCGAAAAGATCAACATCGTCGGCCGTCATCCCGGAAGTGCCAAAACCGGTCGGAAAAGTAACGCTCATCGTCGACCCCTCGGCCGCGCCGCTTGGCGTGACGAAAACGACATTGTGATTGGCGGCCGTCGACACCTTGCCGCGCGACATGGTATCGCTGACCGCGGTCACTTGCGCCGCGCGAACGCTTAAAAAAGCCGCGGATATCAAAAAGATCGCCAAAAAAACGCCAATGAATTCATCGACCGTTCGTTTTGTAAAACGGAACATAGATGGCGACGCGGAAACGCAACCGCCGAACCGGCCTTGCGGGCAGGTCCGGCGGTTGCGCCTAGATGATGATTTTATCGGCGGCCGTTGCCTTGCGTGTATTTGCGGATGATCGATTTATTGTAGCTGATCAGCAGCAGGCGCAGGATGAAGAACAACACAATGAGCGCCGCCAAACCGACGAGCGAAACCATCCATGGGATCACCCAGAACGAGGTGCGCGCAATGACCAAGGTATTGCCGACGCCGTAAGTAGCGTCAAGTTCGGCGGTGTAGCGGCCAAACGCAAAGTTATTCCATTCTTGCGACCACTCGGAAGCCGATTTATCCAGCGTGTTCTTTACCCAGGTCAAACTGTATTGGCGAATGCTCTTGGGCAACACGTTGCCTGTCGAAGGCTGAATATTGAACGGCAACGGCATGGTTGATTTGCGGCCGAACATGTTCCAAATGATGACGTTGCCGGCCGGATGGACGTGCACCGTGCCGCTGTTCTGGAAACGGACGACAAAATTCATTGGCAAGTGCGTAACAACCGATTTGACCGGATTGAATTGGATGATCTTGGCGTCTTCCTTAACATTACCCTCGACGTTGACCAAAATAAGGGTGGCGATGCGGCCTTCAATGCCGGTGCCGCTCTCCTGAACCGACGGCGCGGACGTCCCCCAGAAAATGGCGGCATAGTGTCCGCCCGGGTCGGCGCTCTTTGGAATGGCGACGGTGATGACCACCGAGCGCGTCTCGTCCGGCGCCAGCGTGACGGCGTTGGGCAAGCTGATCCAATTTTGCAGATCGAGTCCGGTCGTGTCGTTGAAAAAATCCGGCTGGCCCGTTTCATCCTTGGTCTTAAAACTCATCACGCCCGGCTTGATCGAAAGCGCTTCTTTCTTGTTTTCGTTAAAAAGTTTGGCCACGACCTCCTGCGTCTCGCCCGGTTTGGCCGTAATCTCAAAGGTCAACGGCGAAAGCGTCAACGCGTGCGCGCTGTGGGCCAAGCCGAAGCCGAAAACCAATGCTAGAAATACCGAGCCAATGAATTTCTTCATACAATGTGGTGAATAGGAATTTTAGAAAGTGGCGGTGGCGACAAAGGTCAACGTGTCGCTGTAATCGCTATGCGCGGGAACGGTGCCGGAAATGGCGGCTTTAACGTAGATCTTGAAGTAAGCGTTTTGCGAAGCGTTCGCCAGCGACCAAATGCTTTGTGCGCCGGTCGTGAGACCGCCGACGGCGTGCGCGGCGGTCGTGCACGAGCCGTTAAACGGCGAAGTTGCCACCGGCGAAGCGCCGACCGGCGTGGTGACGTCTTTGCCGGTTTCGCTGGCGCCGCCGCCGGAGCCGACGCAAACGCCATAGCCGGAAGTTCCGGCGGATAACGTGGCCGATGTCGAAGCGATCGTGTCGCCGGGAACCGCGGTTGATTTAAGCGCGGCATTCAATGATTTTACCTTTACCACCGCGCCGGTGCCGGCGTTGGTCGTCACGCGCGTGCAAATGTTCGCGACGCTTGTATCGGAAGTCGCGACCGCGCCGGTCGTCAACGTGCCCAAAGCGACCGTGCCGCCGTTGCCGGCGAACGATCCCGAACAAGCCGTGCCGGATGACTGCGTGCCAACGTTAAAGGTGATCGACGGGTCAATGGAGGCGGTGATCGAAACTTGGTCGTCAGTCACAATGGTCACGGCGAACGAACCGGTAATGCTGGCCGAGCCGGCCAAAGTCACGACATACGAACCGTTCGAGCCGGGGTTGGTGGAGGTGAACGGCGTAACACTGCCGACGAGCAAGGTGCCGGTGCATGGCGTCGCGCCGCCGGTCAATGTTAAGACCGTCGTGCCTAAACCGGCCGTGGCCGAACCGGCGCCGCAAATAACGTCAGGCGTTGTCGTCAACGTTCCAAAAGTGCCCGGATAGGTAATGGTTAACGTATTACCGGTCGTAATGCCGCCGGCGGGCAGCGTCATGCTTATGACATGCGCCGCAGTCGTGCTGGTTTTTTCGCGGCTCAAGGTATCTTTCATTAAGGTCGGGACCAAAGCGTTCGCCGTCCCCGCATTCATGACAAAGACCGAAACCAAAATCGTGGCGAGTGTTAAAAATTTCGCAAAGGAGGCTTTTTGAACTTTTTTTAACTGCATACGACGAGGATTACGGCGTGGCGTTCATTTAAAACGTACCGGTCGCGATAAAGGTGAGCGTGTCGGCGTAATCGGTATGGGCGGGAACCGTACCGGAGATGGCGGCTTTAACGTACAAGCGGAAGAAGCCGTTGGCCACGGCGCCGGTGGTATTCCAAACGTTTTGGGCGCTGGTTGTTAAAGCACCAACGTTATGGACAGCGCTGGTGCAAGCGCTGTTGAACGGCGAAACCGCAGCGGGCGAAGCGCCGACCGGCGTGGTCACGTCTTTGCCCGAATCACCGCCGGCCGAACCGGCGCACAAGCCGTAGCCGGAGGTGCCGGCTGCGAGCGTCGCCGTTGCCGAGTTGATCTTATCGCCGGAAACCGCCACCGATTGCAAAGCTGCATTTAAAGATTTAACGGAAACCGCGGCGCCGGAACCGGCGTTGGTCGTAATGCGCGAACAAATGTGCGGCACCGACGACGCATCGGAGCTGGCGACCGCGCCGGTCGTCAAGGTTCCCAAACCGACCGTTCCGCCGTTACCCGAGAAAGTTCCGTCGCAAGCAGTGGCCGAAGCTTGCGAGCCAACATTAAAGGTGATCGACGGATCGATGGAAGCGGTAATTGAAACTTGGTCGCTGGTAACCGTGGTCACGGCGAACGAGCCGGTCAAGCCGGCGGCGCCGGTGACGGTCACCAAGTTCGATCCCGCGCCGGCGGGATTGGTGCCGGTAAACGACGTAATGGTCAGCGTGCCGGCCGTGCAGCTCGTCAAAGTTACCGTTGCCGTATTCGAGCCCACCGTGCCCGAACCGACCGTACCGCCGACACACGTCCCGGTCGGCGTGCCGGCAAAACCTGAGAAGTTAGTGTAAGTGAGAATGACCGTGCCGCTATACGTTCCGCTTGGCACCGTCATGCTGACCGAGTGCGTAACTGAAGTCGCGCTCGTCTGAACGCGGCTCATGACATCGCTCATGCCCGTGACCGTCGCGGCAAAAACCGAGCTGGCGTCAAATCCGAAAACGACAATGAACAAGATTACCGCTGTCAGCGCTTTTGCAACCGTCGTTTTGCGGATGAAAGATATGAACATACCACTAAACATTTTAGCCTATTTTTTTAGAACGTACCAGTTGCCACAAAGGTTAAAGTGTCGGCGTAATCGGTGTGGGCGGGAACCGTACCGGAGATGGCGGCTTTCACATAGAGCCGGTAAAAACCATTGGCCACGGCACTTGATGTATTCCAAACATTTTGCGCGCTGGTGGTGAGCGCGCCAACGTTGTGAACAGTGCTGGTGCAGGTGCTGCTAAATGGCGCAATATCGGTTGGTACGGCACCGGCCGGCGTGGTTGCATCCCGGCCCGAATCGCCGCCGGCCGAACCGGCGCACAAGCCGTAGCCGGAGGTGCCGGCGACCAGCGTCGCCGTTGCCGAGTTGATCTTATCGCCGGAAACCGCCACCGATTGCAAAGCCGCATTTAAAGATTTGACCGAAACGGCCATGCCCGAGCCGGCATTGGTCGTGACGCGGGTGCAAATATGCTGAACCGATGACGCGTCCGAGCTGGCAACCGCGCCGGTTGTGAGCGTTCCCAACGCGACCGAGCCGCCATTGCCCGCAAATGTTCCGTCGCAAGCCGTCGCCGCAGCTTGCGCCCCGACGTTAAAGGTGATTGACGGGTCAATGGACGCGGTCACGGCGATCTGGTCATCAGTCACGGTCGTGACGGCAAAACTGCCGGTCAAACCGGCGCTGCCGCTTAATGTAACCAAATTTGATCCCGGCGAGGCGGGATTGGTGCCGGTAAATGAAGTTAGAGTTAAAGCGCCAGCCGTGCAGCCGGTAAGGGTAATGGTGGCGGCGTTTGAGCTGGCGGTTCCCGAACCAAGCGTGCCGCTGGCGCAGGTCCCGGTCGGCGTTCCGGCAAATGCCGTGAAGTTAGTGTAAGTAAGAACAAGCGTTCCGTTAAAGGTTCCGGTCGGCAAGGTCATCGTGACCGAGTGGCCAACGGCAACCACGCCCACTTTATTCCTATCCATGACATCCTTCATCGCGGTCGCCGTCGCGGCAAAAACCGAGCTGGCGTCAAATCCGAAGACGACCATGAAGACGATCGCCGCGATCAATGCTTTCGAAACTTGTGGTTTTTTCAACCAAAACATAATCATTTCGTCCTTAAGATTTTAGTCTGATTTTAGAACGTTCCGGTCGCCACAAAGGTTAAGGTGTCGGCGTAATCGGTGTGGGCGGGTACGGTACCGGAGATGGCGGCCTTCACATACATTTTAAAGTAGGCATTCTGCGAGGCATTGGGGACTGACCAAATGCTTTGTGCCGAAGTGGTCAGCGCGCCGACATTGTGCGCCGCGTTGGTGCAGGTGCTGGCGAAAGGCGCGGTTGCCACCGGCGTGGCGCTGGTCGGCGTGGTCGTGTCTTTGCCGGTTTCGCTTGAGGTGCCGGCCGAGCCGACGCAAATGCCGTAGCCTGAGGTGCCGGCCACCAGCGTCGCGGTTCCCGAAGTAATCTGGTCGGATCCGGATTTTAGCGCGCCGTTCAATGATTTGACTGTCACGGTCGCGCCGCTGCCGGCGTTGGTCGTCAGGCGCGAGCAAATGTTGGCGATCGAGCCGTTATCGGAAGTGGCGACCGCGCCGGTGGTCAGCGTTCCCAAAGCAACCGTTCCGCCGTTGCCGGAGAAAGACCCGGCGCAAGCCGTGCCCGAGGCCTGGGTGCCGACGTTAAAAGTGATTGACGGATCAATGGAAGCGGTAATTGCCACTTGGTCGGCCGAAACGATCGCGATCGCGAACGATCCGCTAATGCCGCCGGTGCCGACGCCGGTTACTACGGTGACCGTATTCGATCCAACCGAGGCCGAGTTAGTGCCGGTAAAAGCCGCGACGGAGAGCGTTCCCGAACAAGCCGTACCGCCGGAAGTGATGGTTAAAACATTGCCGCCGGAAAATAAGCTGGTGGCCGTGCCGGTGCCGCAAGTAACGGCCGGTGTGCCGGCCATCGCCGAAAAACCGGTCCAGGTTATTACCAAAGTACCGGTCGTGCCGGGCGTGATGCCGCCGCCGGGCAGCGTCATGCTTAAGTTATGCGTCACGCCGGCCGCGCTGGCGGTCTGGTCGCTGAGCGTGTCTTTCATCACCGTCGGCGAAGCGGCCAACGCCGGGAACAGACCGAATTGAAAAGCCGAAACCGCGATGACGATCGCTGTTAAAACTTTCGCTAAGACCGATTTATGATCTGTTCTCATATGGGTTAAAATGACCCGCTTGTAATAAATGTGGCAATTTGCGAATACTTGCCAGCCGCGCTCGTGCTGCCGGGTGCCGCCTTAAAGGTGACAACGACCGCCGACGAGGTAACGGTTCCGGAATTCGCGGCGACGGTGAGCGGCGTGGTGTTGACCGCCTCATCATCGCTAAACGCTTTGTCGGTTCCTGACAATCCAATGCCGTATTCATCGGCGCCGGTCGTGACCGCACCGTCCGTGACGTCGCCAATGAAACTGCCGCCCGCCGTCCGCAAGTGACCATCGCCGATGACCGTGGTCGAATAACCATTGGCCGCATTCGAGGTGGTGGTAATGGTT
>JAHFIF010000019.1:10077-15090 GCA_023246535.1 bacterium | reverse complement strand
CCTTGTTTTGTGAAATTTTTCATGTTGTTATCCCCCTTTCTAAAATCGTTCGCGGCACAATTAAATATTAAAGTTTTTTTCGCGAATTAATATAAAAAATTCATTCGCGATCGCTAACTGGATTATACCACTTCCGGCAACAATCGCCCTGTGACTAAATTGTCGCCAAACAAAAACGCCGTCAAGCATGGTCGACGGCGTTTATCAATTTCAGAAGTTTAGCTGCAAACAACGCCGGTGTTGGACGTGGTGCAGTTGGTGCCGTTCAGGTTGGCGGCCGGGTTGGTCGCTTCAAGCTCCCAGAAGATCCTGTAATCAGTGGCAAACGAGCTTGACGATGCCCAAGTCAGGTTCGACGTGTAGCAATAGGCGGCTGCTGTCGCCCAGCTCGCGCAGGTCGAGGACGTGCCGGATCGGCCTGGGGTCGGATACAACGGGATGTTACCCATGTAAACCGTGCCAGCGGTTCCGCTACCAATGGCCGAAGTCGCCGGCGTGCTCGGAGCAGTAGTGTTGGTGCTCGTCAACGTAGTGGCACCGGTGCCGCCGAGAATGATGTCGTTGGCTGTGGCCGGCGCAGTCGGAGCCGTAGCCGTTGAAACCCAGGTCGCGAGCGCGGCCGTGACAGCCGGATAGCCGCCCTGGTCGGAGTAGAACTGCTCAAGCGCCGTGGAGAGCTGCTTCATGTCGGCAATGCGCTTGGTGTCGCGAGACTTGGCGCGAGCCGAGCCCAACGAAACGATGGCGATGGTCGACAACAAACCGATGATGGAAATAACCACCAAAAGTTCTACGAGGGTGAAGCCTTTCTTTGTCAAATTTTTCATGTTGTTACCCCCTTTCTAAAATCGTTCGCAATGGATCCAAGTGTTAACGTTTCCAGCTGGATTAACGCAAGCACTCTTTTCCACAGCTCTTTGATTGTTGGTAGCATTATACCATGTCCGCAAACCGCAACCTATGGGGACATGATCGTTCTGGGGACAGGACCATTATCATTTGGAAACGGGTCTTCGGTTACCCCTCACCCTACCCTCTCCCCACTTCGCTATCGCTGCGTGGGGCGAGGGGGTTGAATTTGCTTAGAACGAACTGGACATGGAGTACATCGGCATGATAATGGCGGCGACCATCAAACCGACGGCGACGCCGATCGTCAAAATGATGACCGGCTCGATGAGCGTGACCATGCCGCCGATGAGGTTGTCGATTTCGCGGGTGTAGAAGCCGGCCAAACGGTCGAGAATTTCCGACAAGCGGCCGGTTTCTTCGCCGACCGAGAGCATTTGGCTGACCATCGGCGGAACAGTCTTGGGGTGTTTCAAGAAAACCGTCGACAGCGGGCGGCCGTCGCGGACCTCTTTGATGGTTTGCAAGATGATCTCGCGGTAAAGTTCGTTGCCGACGACGTCGGCGGTCACGTCCAACGCCGAAACGGCATCAACGCCGCCGTCCAAGAGCGTCTTCATGCTGCGCACCATGCGCACCACGGCGAGCCGCTGAAAGATCCCGCCAAAAATTGGCACGCGCAACGTAAAGGTGTCGTAAAAACGCTTGCCCGCCGGGGTGGTCAAAAACCAGGCGGCGGCGACAATGATAACGGCCGCGACAATGAGCATGATGTACCAGTAGGAGGCAAAAACCGAGCTAACGGCGATTAAAATTTTGGTCGGCAACGGCATCGTGCCGCCATTCTCCTTCAAAACCTCGGTGAGTTTCGGGACGACAAAAGCCATCATTACGAATCCGGCAATGATCATGCCGCTGATGATGAAGACCGGGTAATACATCGAGCCTTTGACCTTGGAGATCATGTCGTAGTCCTTTTCCATTTGGTCGGCCAAATAGTTGAGCACCTGTTCGACTTGCCCCGACGTTTCGCCGCTCCTGATCATGTTGATGTAGAACGGCGAAAAGATCTTGGCATTCTTCCCCAAGGCCGCCGACAGCCGCCCGCCGGCTTCCACATCGTTGGCCGCGTCGCCGATGATCGCCCGCAATTTGGCGTTGGCCGTTTGCTTGGCCACCGTGCGCAACGACTGGACAATGGTCACGTTGGCCGCGACGAGCACGGCCAACTGACGGGAAAAGACGACGATATCGCGTCTTTTAACGCCGGAAAAGTACGACTCGAGCGAAATTTCGTAAATTTTCTTTTTGGCGCGCGGAACCAGCGTAATGACCGCCAGCTGGCGATCGCTCAAAATGGTCGAAGCATCGCCGACCGAAAGCGCCTCCACCACGCCTTCCACCGTCTGTCCATTGGCATCCCGAGCTTTGTATAGAAATTCTGGCATGTTAGTTTGTCTTTAATTAATGTGTTGGCCGCCTGAACGGCGGCGGCGCGACACCAATATACGAATGCATGCGAATGATACCAATGAGGATTACTGCAGGCGAAGCTAATTCGTTTCATTCGCATGCATTAGTTGATTGGCATCGCGTCGCTGCCGTTCAGGCAGCCGAGAGACTTCATTACTTTACCACACCCTGCGGCATGGGTGGTATGCGGGACGGGGCGCCGAGCTGCGAGCGTTCCATGATCTCCATTTCGACGATCGTTTTGTCGCGGCCGTACTTAAGGCGGGAGAGCTGTTTGATGGCGGCGGCCAGCTCCTTGTTGCCCGGCCGCGGCGGATAGGTTTGCATGTTGAACGGTTTGGATCCGGTATTTTCGATCAAGAGCTTGGTATAAGCCGTATACTTGGCGACGTTCACCAGGTCATAAGCGTTAAAGGTCGGCGCAAATTCTTTTTCCAGCAGCTGCGCATCCTCAATGCCGATCCGGAACGCCATCATCGTGCCGGCGTTCCCCAAAACGGCATCGCGAATTTTCGTGTCCCCTTTGGGCGACAATTGACCCATGTATTGGTGGGCGATGATCAAATTCAACTTGTATTTGCGCGCTTCGGACAGAATGGTGCTGATCGAATCGGTGATGAAGTTTTGGAACTCGTCGATATACAAATAGAAATCGTTGCGTTCGTCTTCGGGAACGTCGGCGCGGGAAAGCGCCGCCATGGTCAGCTTGGAAACGACAATGAGGCCGAGCAGCTTGGCGTTGACGTCGCCGGTCTTGCCTTTGGACAGATTGACCAGCAAGATTTTTTTCTTGTCCATCACTTCGCGGAAATTAAAGCCCGACTTGTTCTGGCCGATGATGTTGCGCATCATTTCGTTCTCGACAAAGCGGCCGACCTTGGAAATAAGGTAGCCGAGCATTTCCGATTTATGGAAATCGGAGGTCTTGGCCATTTCCTTTTCCCAGAACGAACGGACCACCGGATCTTTGACCTTCTTGACCCATGAATCGGCGAATTCCTTGTCCGAGAACATGCGGGGAATTTCGGCGATCGTGCCGGTGTGCTCAAAATCGGCCATGAGGGTGAGCATGACGTTGCGCATGTTGTGTTCAAAGGCCGGACCGATCATTTCCGGCGGGAAAAGCTCGTAGAAGATCGAGATCATTTCCTGAACCGCCATGTCCACCTGGTCCGGGCTCGAGGCTTCGAGCATGTTCAGCCCGACCGGCCGCTTGGTGTCGGACGGATCGAAAATAATGACGTCGTCGGCCCGTTCCGGCGGAACATGCCGCAAGACGCTTTCCACGAAATCGCCGTGCGGATCGACAACGCAAACGCCTTCGCCGTTTTGCACGTCCTGGATCGCCATGTTGACCATGACCTCGGTTTTTCCCACGCCGGACCGGCCGATGACATACACGTGCCGCCGCCGGTCGGGACGCTTGATCTTAATGACCGTCTCCACGCCGCGGTATTCGTTAAAACCCAAAACCACGCCCTCCTTGGGAACGTTGACCGGCGGGGCGGCATGGCGCGCGGCCAGCCAATGAATGTTCGGCGTCGAGATCCACGGCCCGGGAAAATGATAAACGGAAGCGGCTTCTTCGGAATTAAGAACGATCTTTTTTCGTTCGTCAAAACCGCGATAGATGAACAGCTTGATGAACGTGTCTTTAAAGGTCGGAATGACCTTTTGAAAGCTGTTGCCGTATTGATAAATGTTGAATTGGCTCCAGGCATTGAGGATGTCGGAAACATGCTTGTCGGCGCCTTCTTGGGTCGCGGACGAGGCAACGATGCGGATGTTCATTTCCAAGCCCGACTTGGCGGCCTTTTCTTCCAAGCCCTTGACCATTTCCTCCTCCAGCGGCGTGAGTTTGCGCTCTTTGTCCGGCTGATCGCCGCCTTTGGACTTAACGGTCAACTGGCGCACCATCTCGCCCAAGCCGCCCTTG
Source organism: bacterium (assembly GCA_023246535.1). Lineage (GTDB taxonomy): Bacteria > Patescibacteriota > Patescibacteriia > CAIQCM01 > CAIQCM01 > CAIQCM01. The sequence goes on along the minus strand of JAHFIF010000019.1, from coordinate 10,832 downwards.
GCTTTGCGCGTTGCCTCAAACAGGGTTTTTCCCTGCTGCATGTTCGAGGCAATCTTCACCGCCAGCTTGCGCCATTTTGAAGGCGCGGCGCGCACGATAAGCTGAATGGCCGCGCCGTCGGGAACGGCGATGGTTGCCAGCGCGTTGGTGATGTTGGAAAGCGGATCAATGTCCTGCTTTTGGTAGGTTTTGATCGGGAAATAGGTCGCGCGCTTAAAAACCATCCAGGCGCCGGCAATGGCGCCGGTCGGCGTAAAAATATTGTAGTCCTCGGCGTCCTCAATGTCGGCGTGCGGGTAATTGGCGTGAATCTGCTCCTCGACAAAGCCGCGCAACTTTTCCGGCATGGCCACGTAAAAATGGATCAGCCCCTCGTGCATGACCATTTCAAACGACACCTCGTCTTCGCGGCCGCGCAGCCAAGCCTTGATCCCCTTTTCCGGCGACAAACCGCCGACCGCGGCAAAAAGCGATTCCGCCACGCCGATCTTCTCGCGGATCTCGGCAATGGTGGCTTCTTTGTTTCCCTGAGCGCTCACGTCCGCCGCTTCTTTGGGCACGGTGACGAGCAGGACGACTTTCTTAAAGCCCTTGGTCTCGCGATGCTGTTTGCGCAAAAAATAGCGGGCCAACAAGAGCGCCGCAAAGACGACCAAATAAGCGCCAACGATAATGGCGAGCCAAGGGAGCCAGCCCATGGTCATGTTCTGCGCCACGACCACATTGTCGGGAACCGCGATGCCGAGTTGCAACAC
>JAHFIF010000019.1:0-9977 GCA_023246535.1 bacterium | reverse complement strand
CCTATTCGCCGCCGTGCTCCCGCTTGTACAGGTCCATGATCTTATCGGTTTTGATCTTTGATTCTTGCTCCAAAAAATACTTGTTGACATGCGGAATGAACCGCAGCCAGCCGGCGATCAGTTTGAGGACCTCTTTCGCCTTGACCGCGGTCTTGCGCATCAGCTCGGCGAGCTTGGAAACCGTTTCTTCGCCCTTGGCTTTAAACTTGGCCTGATCGGCCGGCGACATGGCCTTGAATTGCTCCATCATGTCCTCGGAGAGGATGAGTTCGATCGAACGAATGGTCGGATCGACCGGCGCCGTCGGTTCGGCAACCGGCAAAACGACCGGGGCGGCCGGCATGTCTTCAGGAATTGTCTCCGGCACCGGCGCTTGTTCGGCTTGCGGGCGGCTTTCGGGCGCGGTTTCATGGCCGATTTCCGGCGTCGGCGGCATTTCCACAGCCGGGATCTGTTTTTCTAATTCATCAGGCATGACAACAGTATAGCAAAAATGTTATGATATGGGTATGAACAGAACGACGTTGACAAAAATAACGGAATATCGCGGCCGCGCCACCACCTGGATCCATGTCGGACACGCCGACATGGCCAATATTCGCGCGCTCAACAAAAAATTCCCGATGCACGAACACGACCTGCGCGAACTCCTGCCCGCGCTGCAGCACTCCAAGTGCATTGTGCGTCCGGGCTACGCTTTTCTCGTCTTTATCTTTCCCTTGCGCGACCAAGAGACCGGCGGCGTCAAAGAAACGGAATTGGACGTCTTCTTGACCGCCAACACGCTTGTCACCGTCAATCATGGCAACCGCCTTTCCGACCTGACCGCCCTTTCCGACGAAATGACCAGCGCCGTCAAGCGCGAACTCATTTTGTCGCAGGATCCGGCCGATGTTTTTCTCTCACTCTTGGACCGCATATACCGCTCCATTTTCCCGCTCTTGGTTCAGCTTTCGCACGACGTGCGCCTGGTCGAAAATGCGCTGTTCGAAGAATCCGGCCGCGAAGAAACGATCCGCAAGGTGCTCTTCCTCAAGAACAGCAACGCTCGGGCGCGCAAGGCCCTGCAGGGCCACAAATACGCCTTAACCGAACTCCGCGCCGGCCTGTCGGCGCTCAATTTGCCCGTCCCCAACCATTTCAACCACCTGGTCAGCGAAACGATCGACATTTGGAACACTCTTGAAAGCCAGCGCGAATCGATCGACACGCTGCACGAGACCAATGAAACGCTGCTCACTTTCCGCACCAACAAGGTGATGAAAACGTTGACCATCTTTACCAGCATTCTGCTGCCGCTCAGCCTGTTGAACGGGATCGTAATCATCGACGCGCCGATCATGACCGATTTCATGCATAGTCCCCTTGGCTTCCCCGCCGTGCTGACCACCATGTTTGTGATGACCCTCGGCATGCTCGCGCTCTTTAGGGCGAAGCGCTGGATGTGATGTTTGGATTTTTACACTAAGGTTGGGGCCGCCTGAACGGCGGCGACGCGATGCCAATATACGAATGCATGCGAATCTACGAATACAAAAACGGGGGCTGGCCCCGTTTTTTAGATCCTATCGCTACGCTCGAACAATAATATTATTCGAGCGAGGCCGCAACCGAGTCGAGAATTACTTATATTTTCTTCAGCCTTGCCCCGCCCGCTGCGTCTTCGATCGCGTAGCCGCGATCGCTCAAAGTTTTTCTAATGGCGTCGGCGCGCGCAAAATCCTTGGCCGTCCGGGCGGCATCGCGTTCGACCAAAAGTTTTTTCAGTTCGTCATCAACGTCGCTCATTTCAACTTTTTCAATCGCCAACCCGAGCGTGTCGGAAATCATCATTTTTAACGCCTGCAGTGCGTACTTTTTCAGTGACGGATCGACGCCGGCGTCCAGAGCGGCGTTCATTTCGCGAACAAAGACGAATAACGACCCCAGCGCACGCGGGACATTCAAGTCGTCATTCATGGCTTCATAGAAGTCGCGTTCTACCACCTCAATCGACTGTTCGAACGTTACGGGGACAGTCCCCTTTTCCATATTGATAAGGGGACTGTCCCCTTCAAGGCGTGCGACCAAATTATCGATCTTCGCAAGCGCGCTTTTGGCAGATGACAATGAGTCAAAGGTGAAATTTTGCTGTTCACGATAATGCGACGAAATAAGCGCGTAACGGACAACGCGCGGCGAATAGCCTTTGACTTCCAAGTCTTCGACCTTGTAAAAATTGTTGAGCGATTTGGACATTTTTTGCCCGTCCACCATCATGAACGCCGCATGCACCCAATAGCGGGCAAATTGTTTGCCGGTGGCGCTTTCGGACTGGGCGATTTCGCATTCGTGGTGCGGGAATTTATTGTCCTCGCCACCGGTATGGATATCAAGCGTCTCGCCCAAGTAGCGCATCGCCATGGCCGAACATTCAATGTGCCAGCCCGGATAACCCTTGTCGCTCCATGGCGATTTCCAGCTCATGACATGCTGATCATTGCTGATCCACAAGGCAAAGTCGAGCGGATCGCGTTTTTTGTCGTTGATCTCGATGCGGGCGCCGGCGTCGAGATTGGCCAAAGTGTTGCCGGAGAGCTGGCCGTATTTTTCAAACTTCCTAACGTCAAAATACACGTCGCCGCCGACCTGATAGGCAAAACCCTTTTCGATCAGCTTAACGATGATCGTTTGCATTTGTTCAACGTTGTCCGAAGCCTTTGGATATTCCGCCGCCGGTTCAATGTTCAATTTTTTGATGACGTCAAAAAAATATTGCGAATATTTTTGCGTGATCTCTTGCGGCGTCGTCCCCGCTTTGGCCGCCGCCGTTTCCACCTTATCCTCGCCGGTGTCGGCGTCGTGCAACATGTGCCCGACGTCGGTCAGGTTCATCACCTGCTTAACCTTGTAACCGTCATGCTCAAGCGTCCGGCGCAAAACATCGGCAAACAAAAACGAACGCAAATTGCCGATATGCACGTAATCATAAACCGTCGGCCCGCACGAATACATGGCAACATCTTTGCCGTGGAGCGGCTTGAATTCTTCGAGTTGGCGGGTGTATGAATTGAAGAGTTTGAGCATATTCACCAATCCAGAATAGCGTTTATCGCCAAAAACGTCCAATGCGCACGCCCATCGATTTTGCGCAATAATTTAATGGCGCCTTTTTTAATAAATTAAAAAAGGCGGAGCTGAGTAGCTCCGCCCGACAGTGACGATGATGGCGTTCTTACATGAACTCCATCATCAGGCTGGCGGCGTCGTTGCAAGCCGCAACCGGATCGTACTGGGCAGCGGCCGTAATGTCCGTTCCCATCTTGTACATCGACATATACGCGTCGCTAACGGCCTGTTCGCGCGCCGCCGCCGTACCCGGGAAGATACTGTCCGCCAACGACGGCGGATTCAGTTTCTGCAACGTTCTGGTCCGACCCTGGCCCGAAGCGACGTACTTATTTCCGCCATTCACCAGAATGACCGTGCCCGGACGGAACGGTCCTTGGCTGGCCGCATTCAACGTATACGTGCCGGAATCCAAGAGGTCCTGGAAATCCGAATCGGCATACTGCTGAACGCGGGCGCAACCGTTGGCTGACGCCGGCACGGCATACAGGCAAGCGCTGGTGCACGCGGAATTCCACTCCAGGGCCGCCGCGGCCGAAAACTTGACGAACGCCGACCCGGCCGACAAATAGAGCTGCGGCGACGATTCGGTCCGCACCGCCTGATAACGCGCGACATCGACGTAGTCGTTGCCCGGCGCCTTGGCGGCATTGACGTAGCTCGACGAGCAGCACCCTGTTCCGTCCCCGCAAAGCGTATAGTCGCCTTTGGCGACGCAGGCCGGAACGGCCGTGTCGGCTTTCGTCAACGGCCCGTCGTTGGGAGGCGAGGTGTCGACGGGCGGTAACGAAACCTCGGGGGCGCTGACGTTCGTTTCCGGCCCGGATGTCGTGGTGTCGGTATTTTTATCCGACAGCGCGTCAGGAACCTTAGCATCAGGACCGCTCTCGGTCGTGCCGTCGAGCGCCGCAACGTCCGACCCGACAAATGCCGGACCATCGTTGGCGACCGAGACCGTATCCGATCCCGCGTCAGCGGCCGTCGCCTCGGGCCCGCCCGTTTCCGCGGCAATCATCACGTCAGGAACAACGGGCGCGAGATCGTCAGGCTTGACGGAAGAATCCGGCACCGGCTGAACGGCTACGGTATCCGATCCGCCGTCTTTCGGCACTGTGACGCTTCCACCCGATCCCCCTTCCGGCTTTACGGCCGAACCGGGATCACTCGAGGAACATGCCGCAAAAGCAACAAAACCGCAAAAAAGCATTATATTTCTCATCAAAGGACTCCTTCTGATTCACTAATGAATCGAGAAAACGATAACGCAAATAAGCCATTTTGTCAATAGGTTCCGTCAAATAGAATAAAATTCTATACAAAAGACCGCCCATCGGGCGGTCTTTGTCTTGCTTATCTTTGTTTCAGTTCGTTTATCTGTCTCTGCAAATCTTCGATTTCCGCTTGCTGCTCTTGGATCGCTTTGACCATTGGCGCAAACAATCCGTTGTAGTTCAGCGCCAACATGCCATTTTCTCCGGTCCTGACAATTGCCGGCAAAACGTCTTGGACGTCCTGGGCAACAAAGCCATACTGCAACCCCAAAGAGCGGTCGGCTTTTATGTAATAACTGACAGGATTCAAGCGGCCGATCGCGTCTAATCCTTGTTTGTCATCGAGACCGTTAATTTCGGTCTTGAGACGCCGGTCGGAGTAGCCAAGGAAATTGTAACCGGCCGTTACGTAGACGTTAGCATTCGGGAAGTAGTAACCTGGGATCGCTGGCGTGTAGTAGAGCAAATGATTCGCATCCCCCATATAAATGACGCCGCTGCCATCGCCGCGCGAGACGCTCATATCGCCGTTGGACATACCTGCAATGCTAGGACCGACTTGGACGTGCCCGGGGAAATACGTTTGATTGCTTGTTCCGCCGTAAATGGTCAAGTTGGCAGCGCTGTCATTTTGAATGCCGCCGCGGAATTGCGATACCGTCTGGAAGTAAACCGTGCCCGAGTTAAAGTAAGCGCCGCCGGGAGCGATAAAATACGAACCGCCGGTATTAATATACGGATTAGCCGCGCCAAGAACCAAGTTGCCGCCGGCATAGATGCTGTTAGGCGTATATAACCCGTAAGTCGGACCGGTGCCGTAGACGCCGTAGGCACTGCCCCCGCCCGTCGCTTGGCCATAAACGCCAATGCCGTTGGTTCCCGTCGCTTGGCCAAGAACACCCTCGCCGTTGGCGCCGTTGTAATTGTATCCGAAAACCCCGGCGCCGGAACCGTTATCGGTCTTGGCATAAACGGCGGTTCCGCCGCTCGTATTGTGCACATAGGCAACGCCATAACCGCTGTCCGTGCCGCTGACAGCCAGGCCTTGGCTGGAATTGAGACCCATGATGCAGCTGCAACCGGTCGCGGTACCGTAGGCATACACATAAGATGCGAATGAACCGGTTCCTGAACTGTTGATGCTTCCGGCAACGTCCAAAGTGTACGATGGGCTGTTGGTGCCGATACCGACCCTGCCAAGATAGCTGCCGCCGACGCCGACATACATCGTCGTCGAAGCGCCAGCATTCGACTGGAAATAATAGCCGCTTGTCGTCGCGCTGCTGACGATCGAACGATAGGCGCCGTTTGCCGCATCCTGGTAGTAACCGGCCGTGCAACCGGAGCAAAGCGTGGCGAGCCCGCCAACTTGAAGACTCGAACCGTTCACGTAAAGATTGCCGTTATCGAATAACTGCATGGAGGCGGGATTCGATCCGTTGCCCGGAACATAGAACGTCGTAATATCGCAATTTGCCGCCGGACACAGGCCATACAAGTTAGAACCGGTCCAGCTCACGCCCAACAAACTGGTATTGGTATAGCCGGCAACGCTCAAGAATATACCGTACGGACCGGAATACGAGGCCGCACTTACCGCACCGGCCACAGCCAAAGCGCCGGAATCAGTGACGGTTGCGCCATTGTCAGACAAAAGCGAATTGATTATACCGGTGCCGGAATTGAACTTGGGGATATAACCCGCCGTGCAGGTTCCGCCGCAGTTCATGTTACCGCCGCCCGCCACCGTGGCCCAAGTAGCGACGCCCGAGCCGTTGGTTTGCAAGTACTGCCCACTCGTGCCGGCGGTGGTCGGCAGCGTGAGCGTCCAGGTACCGGCGGCGGCGGCGGGCTGCACCGTGACCGTGCCGGAAGTATTGCCGGCGAACGAAATATTGCCAAGTTTGGTGCCGGCGGTGCCGAGGGTCAAAAGCGCGCTGGGTGCGGTATTGCTGATGCCGATCGCCGTGCCGCTGTCGTAGATGAGCGAGTTGGAAATGGAAGAGGCCGAAGCAAATTTAGGCACATAGCTGGTGGTGCAGGTTCCACACGTGATCCCGCCGCTACCGGCGGCGGCCCAAGAAAGAATACCCGTTCCGTCGGTGGTCAGCTGTTGTCCGCTCGTGCCGGCGGTGGTCGGAAGCGTGAGCGTCCAAGTGCCGGCTGCGGCGGCCGGTTGCACGGTGACCGTGCCGGAAGTGCTGCCGGCAAAGGAAAGCGTGCCCGCCTTAGTTCCGGCGGTTCCCAAGGTCAGAAGGGCCGAGGGCGAGGTATTGCTTATACCGATCGCCGTGCCGCTGTCATACATGATCGAGTTGGTCTCGGCGAAAGCGGAACCGAACTTCGACATGTAGTTGGCCGTGCAGGTGCCGCTGCAGACCGACACCCAAGTGGCATTTCCCGCTCCGTCAGTTTGCAAAAATTGATTGGCCGTTCCGCCGCTGGCCGGAAGCGTAAAGGTCCAGGTTCCCGCGGCCGCCAAGGTGTCGAGCGTGACCACGCCGGAGGTGACGCCGGCCATGGTGAGCGTGCCGGCCCTTGTCCCGGCCGTACCCAACGAAAGCGAGGCGGTCGGCGCGCTGTTGCCAATCCCCACATTGCCGCCGGATGGCTGCAAGATTATATAACCTTTGGTGGCGTTGGAAGTTGAATCGATCGTCATGTTGCCGCTGGCCGTAGAGTTGCCGTAAAGCGTGTAACCCGCGGCGACTTCATTGGCTGTCCAGGGAGTTTGCCCGCCACCGGAAACAGTGGCCCAAGACGTAACGCCCGCGCCGTTGGTTTGCAGCACTTGTCCGCTGGTGCCGGCCGAGGTCGGGAGTGTGAGCGTCCAGGTGCCGGCGGCAGCGGCCGGTTGCACCGTGACAACGCCCGAGGTGTTGCCGGCGAACGAAAGCGAGCCAAGCGAAGTGCCAGCTGTCCCCAAAGACAATGTCGCCGACGGCGAAGTGTTTTGGATACCGACATTTCCCGCCGCATTGATCGTCATGTCGGCCGCGCCACCGGCGGTGGCAAATTGCATCGTATCAGTGCCGTTGTAATACCAAATGCGGCCACGGCCGTCGGCCGTGGTGCCGTAGTCAAAAGAAATTTTTCCGATGCCGGAGGTTCCGGTGATCACCATGATGCCGCCGTTAGCCGAGGCCGCCGGGTTGCCAATATGCAGTTTGTAGTCGGTCGAGTAGCCGGCGTTATACGGCGTGTTCGAACCGATCGCGGCAATACCGTTAACGTCCAACGTGGTGGAAGGCGCAATGCCAAGACCGACTTTGGAACCGGGATAAACGTAGACATTGCCGTTGAAGTCGCCGGCATAGCTCGACGCATTGCCGGTGGAAGCATATAAACCAACGCCGGTTGCCGATTCGCCGGAAAGACCGAAGCCCGCTCCATTATCGGCGCCGCAAACTTTGGCGCCGGTACAGTTGGCGTCGGCGGTCCCGGCGGTGTCAAAACGTCCCTTGCCTGTCACCCACATCCCGCCAGCTTGCGAAGCGGCGGTCTGCGCCCAAACCGGACCGTTGATGCCGGTCATGTCCGGCGGATTGACCGCCGGCTCGGACCAGCTTAAGGCGAGAGTATTCTTGATCGACAATCCAAAGACTGCGAACACCCCTACGATCACAACGATCGCCGCCACGCGGAAAATTAGAAAAGCGCTCTTGGACCGTTTGGGTCCAAAACGCCTGGTTATGGGCTTCTTAGTCATAGGACGGATTATTAGTTGCTACCATTATAGCACAACCTTTTTTTGTGCAAAAGTCTGCGACCCGATCTGGCCAGGCGATGTAAGGAGAGTATGAGAATCAACTAATACTCTCGTTGCTTATAAACTCTTTTTTGCGAAAGAAACGCGTTTGGATCGTGAAACAAAAAAGGCGCGAGACGATCCCCTGTGAGGATCGCTCGCGCCATCTATTCTCTGTCTTCGTACTACTCGAGCAAGCGGCGGTACAACCCGACCGAGCCGTCGGTTCCCGCAGCAATGTAGTAGAGTGTCGCGCCGTCAAGGACGAACTCTGCGGCGCCAGGGACCAATCCTTGGCTCGCGCCTTGGTGGCGACGGTCGGCGTAACGGATGCCGTCGGTCGCGTTCCAAGCCGCAAAGCGTCCGTCCCAGCTCATGGCCACGCATCGAGTACAGGTCGGCTTGGACCGCGCTTCTTCGTCAAGGTCATAGCCATTCTCGCCGAGCCGCCCCGCCGTACCGATGTACGCGTTGTTGTCGTACCAGGTCGCCCAAGCAATGCTCTGTCCGTTGAAGTCGGTGGCGACCATGTAGGACTCCACGTACACGGAAAGATTCAGACCGGTGATATCGCCGGTGACGTAAGAATCTTCGGTGCGGAACCCGACGCTGGTGCCGTGCATGCGCACGTCGTAGGCAACGCCTCCGAACATTGCGAAGTGCGGCATCAGTTCGGACTGAAACCGGCCGGTGGACGCGCTGTAGGTGCGGAAGATCCGCGCCCCGCTCTCGTCGGTCGGCGCGCTAAAGACGAAATAGTCCCCGCTCGCCGCCACCGAGGCTGGAAGATCCATCGACAGATCCTGGCGATCGAAGCCCGTTCGCGCAATTTCAGTTTTCTCATCCATGGCGACATAATCCGAATGGTAGGCGCCATTCTCGGCGCGGTCCGCCTGGTAGAGCCAGGCCACCGTGCCGTCGGAATTGACGGCGACCGAGCGGACGGTCGCGAAAGGCGGGGCCGTGGCCGCGCCGTTCAGCTGGCGGGTGGCGCCGGTCTTGGCGTCGAAAGCGACGAGCAAGCCGTCGGCGTTCACCCAAGCGAACGTTCCGGAATTTTCGTCGAGCAGGCTTTCGCCGCCGGCGAGCGTTCGGATCAGCGCATCGGAAGCCGTGAGCTTGACCTGCGAATTCGAGGGATCGCGATCGTTCCCGCCGTCGCAGCCGAGGCACAAAGCAAAAGCGGCCGCGGTCAGATACATTCCAGCATTCTTCATGATGTTCCTCCAACCGCCCATTTCGCCGGGCGCATGCGGTCTTACGACATTTTTTAACGTACTTTCCTTGTCTGACTAAGCAAAATCGCGACCTTCGCGAGCTCGATACTCAGGCAAGACTTGGGCACTAAACTATCATAGCATAGCAAAATTCCGCCATTTTGTCAACCGTCACGAACCTCGATAAAAACGTGATTACAGGCCGTTGATTCGTAAACAAAAATCGCCCCTTAAATTCGGGGCGATCTTGTCCAATGTCAGCGTTTGGCCGCCGTTTATCGCGTACCGTTCGAAACAACGGATATTTGAACGGCTTCGTTCGTGGTTTTACCCTTATCATCAAGCGCCAAGAAAATATCGGCCTCCGTGCCGGGCTTGATGTCGGACAGCGAGGCCTTTTCTTCGGTATAGGTCACCAAAGGAACGGACGACGGAATGCCGCCGTGATTAATGCTGTCTTGCGCTTGTTTTTTCATTAGCGCATCGATCGCCGACGGCAACAGGTTGGTACGGGGGGTTATTGCGGTCTTGGGCGAAATCGTGACGGTTGTCGTGATCTTTTCTTTGGCTTTGGCCGGATCCGGATTTGCGGCGCTAACCGTCAACGAATTGCCCGTTATCGAAACGACGGTT
>JAHFIF010000018.1 GCA_023246535.1 bacterium | reverse complement strand
CGCGACGAAGAGATCGAGCGGGTCATCCAGGTCATCATGCGCCGCTCGAAGAACAACCCCCTGCTGATCGGCGAACCGGGCGTCGGAAAAACCGCCATTGTCGAAGGACTGGCGGAACGGATTTCGGCCGGCAACGTTCCCGAAACGCTGCTCGGAAAAAAGATCCTCGCGCTCGACCTGGGCGAGATCATTGCCGGCACCGGACTGCGCGGCGAACTTGAGGCGCGCGTGCGCACGCTCATGGCCAAGCTTGAAAGCCTGGAGCGGGAAACAATCATCTTCATCGATGAAATTCACATGATCCACCAGGCCAAGGGCGTCGAGGGCGGATTGAATTTTGCCGATATGATCAAACCGGCCCTGGCCCGCGGCGAGGTGGCGGTGATTGGCGCCACCACTTGGACCGACTACAACCAAACGCTCCGCCTCGACCCGGCAATTGAACGGCGCTTTCAGCCGGTCCTCGTCGGCGAGCCGTCGCGCGCCGCGGCGATCGAAATTTTGCAGAATCTAAAAAGCGACTACGAAAAATTCCATGCCGTAAAAATCACCGACGCGGCGATCGTCGCGGCCGTCGACCTCTCGCGCAAATACATTAAAAACCGCTTTTTGCCGGACAAGGCCATCGACCTGATGGACGAAGCTTCGGCCAAGGTGGCGATCGAGGCGTCGGCGCGGCACAAGATTTCGCTGGGCATTATCCATCACGCGGCAAAAAAAGCCGCGGCGCGCGGCGCGGAAAAACGCGTTCCCTCGGTCACCGCCAAAGACATTGCCGCCGTGGCCAAAGAATGGCAGGATTTTTCCCGCGCTTATGACGAAGGAAAGTAAGGCGGTCCATTGGGCGATCGGCGCGGTTTCGACTTTCATCATTCTCCAAGGAACGATTTATTATTTTTACCGGATCTCCGCCATCACCGTGGCGGCGACCGTCGCGGCCATCGCCGTTATTTTTTTCATCGCCGCGAAGCCGAACGTCAAAAATTGGCGCCGGCCAAAATTGATCATCCCCCGCCCTGTCTTCGACCTTAAGTTTGGCGCCGGCGCGGCCGTGGTCGTTTTTGACCTCATTCTTATCGCCATTTTCGTTAGCGCGCGAACGACCGAAGCGCTGGCTTCGCCCTGGCAGGTCGTTCCGTTTCCCGCGTTTATCCTCTTCGGGCTCGCCACCTTTCTTTTGCTTTGGCTTTCCAAGAACGTTTCCGGACGGATCATGGCGGCGCTCTTATCGCTGCATCTTTTTGTCGCTTACGGAATAGCCGAAACAGTATACGCGTACGGCTTTGGCTTTGACCCGTTCATCCATCGCGCCACCGAAGAGCACATTGCCAAATTCGGTTTTATTTTGCCCAAAAAGCCGTTTTACAACGGGCAATACGTGCTCACGGTCACGCTCCATTGGCTGACCAATCTGTCGATCGATGCCATCGACCGCTGGCTTGTTCCCGTTACCGCGGCACTGACCCTTCCCTGGGTCTTGCGCGAATCATTGGCCAAATTCTGGCTCAAGCCTTCGCCGAACGAGGCGTTCTGGTCGATCGGCATTCTGCTCTTTCCCATGCTGCCGCTCACCTTTACCACGCCGAGTAACCTGACCGTTCTCTTCCTCCTCTATACGATCCTGCTGCTGCCGCAAGCCGAGGAATCCAAAAGCGCGAGAAAGCTGCTCGCTCTGGTCGCGATCGCCAGCATCGTCATTCATCCCTTGATCGGCATGCTGGGCGCCTGCCTCGTTGTCTCTTACTTGATCTGCAAGAAGACAAAGAACTTGCCGCTGGCCGCGGCGCTCGCGCTTTTATTGAACGCCGCGATCGCCCCATGCCTGCTCATCGCCAATAATATCATGAACAGCGGGAGGCCGTTCGTCTTTGGCGATTTTCTTTCGCGCTGGCCAATGTTCGCCGGCCTCTTCACGAGCCCCTACGCGGCTTTTGCCGGACCGCGCTACAACGGCTGGGATTTGTTATACGGTTTTTACGCGCTCCTGCCGCTCGGGCTCGCGCTTGGCGCGATCGTGGGCGCGATCGTGTTGTGGCGCGAAGGGAAACAGCGCCTGGTTGCCGCCTGCGCGGCAACTTCGCTCGGCAGCATCCTCGCCGCCGGCGCGATCAGCATGGCCGTTTACATTCCCGATGTCATCTCTTTCGAACAAAGCGAATTTTCCTTGCGCCTCGTGCACGCCGCCGGCTTGGTGCTCATGCCGCTATTCTTCGCCGGCGCCGACGCGGCGTTTCGAAAAATAATTTTAAAAGAAATCTCTTTGGCGGGCGCCGCGTTTTTCATAACTCTCGCCTTGGCGATCGTGGCCGCGCTCTACCTTACCTACCCGCAATACAACGAACGCGTGCAATACGCGGGCTGGGGCGTCAGCCGCGCCGATTTTGACGCCGCCCGCTTGATCCATGGCGAAGCGGGTGGCAACCGATACATTGTCTTGAGCGATCAAATGCTCTCGGTCGCCGCGTTGCGCCTGTACGGTTTTAAAGACCTCGCCTATGCGATCCCTACCGGCGGTGAACTGTATCAATACTTTTTGCGCATGACGGAAGGCGAAGAAAGCCGCCAGACCATGGACGACGCCATGGCCTATGCCGGCGTTTCCCGGGCTTTTTTCGCCCTGAGCGATTATTACCCGTATTACGGCGAACTTTGCGCCGGGGCGGCGGCGTTTTCCGACAAAAGCTGGTCAATCGACGGCGGTCGGCTGACGATATTTGAATTTATTTCGAAAAAATGATATAATATTTGTCTTAATATATTGATCTCATCAGTATGACCGACCAGATGCCGACGGCCGTAAAAACTAAGACCGCGACCAACACCAAGACAGTGGTCGCATTGGTGGTCATCGCCGGCGCGCTTGCCGCCGCCGCTGCCTTCTTCATGATGAGACGCCCGGAACCGCCGCGCAATAATTTCTTTGGCAACGGTTATCAGGTTCCCGGCTACGTCGCCCCGGGCTACCGCCCGATCACGATGCCGATCGTGCCCGGCTACGTCGCGCCCGGCTATCGCCCGTACGTCCCAACCCCCGGCTACGTCGCCCCGGGCTACCGCCCGATCACGATGCCGATCGTGCCCCCGGGTTACCGGCCGCCGGTCCGACGCTAAAACAATCAAACCTTTTGAAAGACCGGACCGCACCATGCGGCCGGTCTTTTTTAATCCGAACCAAAACTTGATATCATGAAAAACTATGACGAACTCCGAAATCGCCAGACAAATTGCCGAAATGGCCGCCTATTACGAAATGGAGATTGGCCCGGAAACGAAGATGGGCGACCCGGTGCGCTTTAAGCCGCGCGCTTATGAACGGGCGGCCCAGGCGATCGACAGCTACCCCGAACCGCTGGAAGAAATATTTCGTCATGGCGGCGAAAAACAGATCATCAAAGAGATCCGCGGCGTCGGACCGGGAATTGCGGCGCATATCGCCTCGCTCATCAAAAAGGGATCGTTCCCCGAACTCCAAGCCGCGCGCAAAAAAACGCCGGTAAAAATGGGCGAACTCTTGCAGGTCGACGGCGTCGGACCGAAAACGATCAAAACCCTTTGGACCAAATTAAAGGTGAAGGACCTGAAGACGCTCGAGGCGGCCTGCCTTAAACACGCCGTCGACAAGGTCGGGCGGCTCGGCGAAAAGACGGAGCAAAAAATGCTCAAATCGATCGCTCTGCTTAAATCGTCCACCGGACGGCATTTGCTCGGCGACGTTTTGCCGCTCGCGCGCGAATTGGAGAAGCGGATCAAAACAATTCCCGGCGTGCGCGAAGCCGTCACCGCCGGTTCGGTGCGCCGCCGGCAGGAAACGATCGGCGACATCGACATTCTGGTGACCGCCAAAGATCCGGCCAAAGTGCATGCCGCTTTCATTAAAATGCCCGATGTTAGCGAGGTGGTCCGCCAAGGCGAAAATGAAGGAATGACGTCCGTCGTGCTTAAAGGCGGACTTCGCGCCGACGTGCGCATCTTAAAAGAAGAAGAATACGGCGCCGGACTGCAATATTTCACCGGTGACAAAAATCATAACGTAAAATTACGGACGCTGGCGATAAAAAAAGGCTACAAGCTTTCCGAATACGGATTGTTCAAGGGAACAAAGCGCGTCGCGAGCCGGACCGAGGAAGAAATATACGCCGCGCTCGGCATGGACTGCCCGCCGCCCGAGATCCGCACCGACGAAGGCGAAATTGAAGCGGCGCTTGAACGCTGCCTCCCCCGCCTGGTCGGCTACCATGACATTCGCGGCGATCTGCAAGTGCAGACCGATTGGACCGACGGCGATTCTTCGATCGAAGACATGGCCGCGGCCGCCAAAGCCGCCGGCTTGGAATATATCGCCATCACCGACCACACCGTCTCGCTGGCCATGACCGGCGGTCTCGACGAAAAGAAACTCGAGAAGCAAATAAAAGCGATCGCCGCCGTCAATAAAAAATTAAGCGGCTTCACCGTCCTCTCGGGGAGCGAAGTGAACATCGGCAAAGACGGTTCGCTCGACATTGACGATGCCACGCTCGCCAAACTCGACTGCGTTGGCGCGTCGGTCCACTCCTATTTCAATTTGCCGAAGGACGAACAGACCAAGCGCGTGATCCGCGCCATGGAAAACCCCAACGTCGATGCCATCTTTCACCTGACCGGGAGAAAAATAAAATCGCGCCCGCCGATCGAGCTCGACATTAAAGCGATCATCAAGGCGGCCAAACGCACCGGCACGGCGCTGGAAGTAAACGCCAGCCCGGACCGTCTGGACATTCGCGACGAGTATGTGCGGCTGGCGGTTGCCGCCGGCGTTAAACTGGTCGTTGACTCCGACGCCCACTCCCCGATCCATTTCAACTTTTTGGAATATGGCCTTGCCCAAGCCCGGCGCGGTTGGGCCGAAAAAGCGGATATTTTAAACACGCGACCGGTTAATGAGCTGTTAAAATGGCTCAAAACAAACAAAAACGATCGATAGGGTCTTGACATTTCCTCGATTTTCTGGCATACTTAAACGCTTTAGGAGCAAATCAGCTGCCTAAGGCGGCTGATAAAACACAGCCAGAATTTTCTTTGACAAGAAAGAGAGAGACCGAAATGAAACAGCTCAGGACGATCCTATTGATCACTTCGCTCGCGGCTGCCGCGTGCGATCCGACCGGAGGGAAGATTTCCGGCGCCGAACAAGCGCCGGTCAGTTCCCCGCGCCCGGCTGACGGCGGAACAATGCTCATCAACCCGGGATCAAGCACCGACGGCGGAAACGTCGTGCGCTGCCCCGGCGGCGAAATAGCCAAGTGCGATTGGGTGGGCGAAAACTATTCTTGCGTCTGCCCACCGGTCGTGCCGATCGACGCCGGAACCGATGTTCAGCAACCAATTCCAACGGTTCCGCCGGCTGTTGCCATCGATGCGTCGCCCGTGCCGACCGTCCCGCCAAGCGTGCCGCCAAGCGACGCCGCGCCGCTGCCAGCCACGCCTTCGCCCGATGCGTTCATTCCGGAATTCCCGACGTTCCATCCGCTCACGCCGCCCGACGCGTCGATCCCCGACGCGCCGATCACGGTCGTGACGCCGCCAACCGCACCGCCCGCCGCGCAACCGGATGCTTACGTCCCTCCGACCATCACTTTTCCGACCTTCCCGAAACCGGAAACGCCCGACGCCTTGGTTGCCACCAGCATCCCCGAGCCCGACGCGCTTCCCGTTCCCGAAGACACCAAGCCGCTGGTCAAAAAGGATTGCGGCTGCGTTGAAGAGCCGCTGCCCGACGCCAGCGTTCCGGATACGACGCCGGTCGTGACCGTGCCTGATGCCGGGATCGACCTGCTGCCGGACCTCATGCCCGACACCACGCCGGACACGACCCCCGACACGACGCCGGACACCAGACCGAGACCGGACACCGCCTGCACCGGCGCCGTCTCGATCACGATCACGTCGAAACAGCTAACCTGTGGGACGGAGATCGACTGGACCGTTGTCGGCTGCACGCTCAAGGGTGTCAAAGTTGTGTGGTCAATGAATCCCGGTCCGACCTATCCGAACCGCAGCGGCGACCATTACAACTACGTGAGCGATCCGAACACACGCTCGAACGAGATCCACGATGTCGATGGTCCAGGAACCTATTACGTCAGGGTTTGCGAATATATCGGCGGAGCATGCAGTGATGTATACTCCAACGAACTCGCGATCACGATGACGAAGTAGCAACCGCACACGCCATTCGCTCCCCAGCCTCTCGAGGCCGGGGAGTTTTTTTACCCTTGAAATATTATTAAAAATACCATAGTCTCCAATCAGGCATACATTGATTTGCCCAGGTGGCGGAACGGCATACGCTGAAGACTTAAAATCTTCTGGAGGCAACTCCTTGAGGGTTCGACTCCCTCCCTGGGCAGCTCAATGTATGTAAAAATTTAATTCGGTTCCCCGCTCGACTCGATTCGGCCACGAGCGGGTCCGCCCAATCCCGCCGCAGCGGGAGGTGGGCGGAGATTCCCTCCCCGGGCAGTTCGGTTAATATCAAAAGAAGCGGCCTTGGCCGCTTCTTTGTTTTTCATTATTTTTTAAACCGCATCTTCCACGGCGCGATAATACCCTCCTTGAAAATGTCGGCCGACATCTTGGACACGCCTTCGGTGCGATTGGCGAAGATGATGGGAACCTCGTAAAAACTGGCCCCGGCTTTGTAGAGCGCATGCTTAAGCTCCATGAGAAACGCGTAGCCGGCCGTGTCCATTTTCGAAAAATCGATCCGGCGCAACAACGGCGCCTTGATCGCCATGAATCCCGCCGTGCAATCGTGCAGCGGCATGCCGGTCACGGTCCGGCAATAGAGGTTGCCGCAAAAGCTGACCGTGCGGCGCCACAGTTCCCAACCGGAGGTGCCGCCGCCCGCGGTATAGCGCGAACCAACCACGGTGTCGTGCGTTTCGCTTTGCTTGAGCATTTCCGGCAAGTATTTGGGATGATGCGACAGGTCGGCATCCATCATGACCACCTTGCCGACGTCCGGCGCGGCGAGCACGTGTTTGAACGCATTAAGGTAGGCTTTGCCAAAACCGTCTTTTTCGGCGCGCGAGAGCAAACTGAGGTTGCGGTAGCGCGCGGCCAGTTCCCGGACCGCCTCGCCGGTGCCGTCCGGCGAATTGTCATCGGCCACGACCACGTGCGCGTCGCAGACGACGGCAAAAATAAGCGGCACCAGGGTCGCAATGTTTTCCTTTTCGTTATAGGTCGGAATTATGATGACGGTTTTCATATTTGCTTCTTCAGCTCCCCGAGGTCGGCGGCGGCCATCATTTTAACCAGCTCGGCAAAACTGCACTTCGGTTCCCAGCCAAGCTCCTTGCGCGCCGCGCTGCTGTCGCCAAGCAGGTAGTTAACTTCCTGCGGGCGATAGTACTTCGGATTGATGCGCAAAATGACGCGCCCCTTTTCATCGGTTGCCGTCTCGCCCAAACCGCTTCCTTGCCAAACCAGTTTCATGTCGAGTGCGGCGGCGGCCAAATTGACGAAATCGCGCACCGTATGGCTTTGCCCGGTGCTGATGACGTAATCCTTGGGTTCGTGCTGCTGCAATATCTTCCACATTGCCTCGACGTAATCGCCGGCAAAACCCCAGTCGCGCTTCGCCTCCAAGTTTCCGAGTTCGAACGATTCCTGCAGGCCAAGCTTGATCTTGGCGAGCGAGGTCGTGATCTTCCTGGTGACAAAATGCTTGCCGCGGCGCGGCGACTCGTGGTTGAACAAAATTCCCGAACAAATGAACAGGCCGTGCTTTTGGCGGTAGCCGACGACGTAATCCTCGTGTCCGCGAAGTTTGGCCAAACCGTACGGACTGACCGGGTCGAACAATGAGCGCTCGTGCTGCGGCGGCATGGTTTTGCCGAACATCTCGCTGGTCGAAGCCTGATATATCCTGATCTTGGGATTATGATCGACCGCCGCGTGCACCAAACGCCCCAACCCGTGATAATTAATTTCAAAAGTTTCTTCCGGGCATTCAAAAGAAATACCGACGTCCGATTGCGCCGCCAAGTTGTAGATCTCATCCGGGTCCGATGCTTTGACGGCGCGTTCCAACGAAGCGGAATCGCGCAAATTTCCCGGCAAGACGGTGATGAGCCGGCCGGTGCGCAGCGCGTCGACGCGAGCGAACGGATCGTTGCTGGTGCGCCGCGCCAAACCAAATACCTCGTAGCCCTTTTTCAATAAAAATTCCGCCAAATACGAACCGTCTTGGCCGGTCAATCCGGTAATGAGCGCCCTCCGTTTGCGATTTGTGACTTCCTGGCGCGTCTCGTTCATAGCTGGCACTATAACATAATCTGGCATTTTTTGAACATCTGCTTTAGGATGTTTTCAGACGCAACAATATCGTTCTTTGCGGAAGGAGAGAACCATGAATAACTGCAGCAGGTGCGGCGAGCCGCTAGGCCCGCGCGTCGACGGTAATTTTCAAAAAATCGGCGGCAAGGAGGTCTGCGACGATTGCTATTTTCGAGCGCATGGCGCGCAGATCGAAGCAAACCCGATCGCGACGCCCGGCTTGCACGGTCCCGGCGTCGCCGCCCATCTTGACGCCAGTTCTAACGCTCCGGATACCGACGCTGATCTTATCGAGCCGGCCCTCGGCGGCCACGCCCGCGGCCGCGGATCGAATCTCGACGAAAGCGACATTTGACCAACACACCCCGGCCCGCGACACCCGTCGCCGGCCGGGATTTTTTTAAAAAAGCCCCGCTCCGATGCGTGTCGGAACGGGGCGCGATGGCCGTTGGTTTATTTTCCCAGCCGCTTGGCGAGGGCGCGGACGCGGGCGGGATTGAGCTCGGTGTGCGAGTCGCTCACGCCGGTGGCGACCAAGAAACAGTCGGCGTACGGCGCGAATTCAAGGACGTTCTCCGGCGTAATTCCGCTGGCGATCGCGAGCGGATGGCTGCCAATCGCCGCTTTCATCATTTTGATCTTTTCGACAGCCGGCGCATGACCGGTCCCGTCGCCGGAAGTGGTGATGACGTCGACGTACGGCACGGCGGCGCGGGCAACGACGGCGACATCATTCACCGGTTCTTGGTATTTGAAGGCGACGCCGCCAAAATACAATCCTTCCCAGCCCAAACCGGTCCGGATGTCATTGAACCGTTTGGCCGGCACCACATCCGTTTCCGTGATTCCGGCGTTATCGACCCAGAGACCGGCGGTCGTTATCGGAATGGCCCGGACCGCTGAACGCCCCAAGTCGAGGCAATTCAAGCCGACCCACAACCAAGGCAGATCGCGTACAACTTGGGCGTAGGCGTTGAGGAGTTCCTCGTGGCCGGAGTCGTGATTGATCAAAAAGATCCCGTCGGCGCCCTCATCCTGCGCAAGGCGCGCGTTACGCACCGCTTGAGCGCTGTTTTCAACATGGACAACCGCCAAAAAGGCGTTGGCGTTTTTAAAGATATTTCGATAGTTTCCCATTTCCCCTCCGTTTTTGTTTTGGTTCGTCCAAACTATGCCATTAGCAGAACACTCCGTCAACGACCGCCAATGCTCTTGACTTAAAACGTTTTTCAGCAGACATTAGTCATTAGATATTAGACATTAAATATTAATTCATTCGTCCCTATGCCCTTCGTTTACATCATCCTCATTCTCGTCGCGATCGCGGTCATCGCCAACATCAAGATCGTGCGTCAAAACACCGTGCTCGTCGTCGAAATGCTCGGCAAATACAACCGCATCATGATGGCGGGTTTGAACGTCAAAGTCCCGATCCTCGAGCGCATCTCCAAGGTCGTCACCATGCGCCAGCAAAACTTCGTCGTTGCCGGAAAATATCCGTCGGCCGACAAAGTGATCGTCGACGTCAACACCAACCTGATCTACGCCGTGAACCCGACCGAGGATGGCATCCAGCGCTTTACCTATGCCTTGCAAGACGCCTCGACCTCGATCGGCGCGACCGTCGAGAACTCGCTGCGCACCTACATCGCCAAAGAAACGCACGAAGGAATTTTGGAGAAGAAGGAAGAGCTGGCTTTGCACATCCAGCACGACCTTGAGGTCCAATTTGCCGAATGGGGCATGCTCATCAAGAGCTTCCAGATCACCAATGTGAATTTCCCGCTCACCATCACCGACGCGATGAGCGAAGTCGTTGCTTCCTTGCAGCTGCGCAAAGCCGCCGAGAACAAGGGCGAAGCCACGAAGATCCAAGCCATTAAAGAGGCCGAGGCTGAAAAGGAGCGCAAGCGTTTGCAAGGCGAAGGCATTGCCTTGGAGCGCGAAGCCATTGCCGAAGGCTTGCGCCGCTCGGTCGAAACCATGCAGAAGATCACCAACCAGACCTCGGCCGAGATCATGGCCATCCTGAACCTCACCCAATACCTCGACACCTTGAAAACGGTGGGCGGCAGCAGCAACTCCAAAGTCATTTTCTTGGACACCAGCGTGACCAAGACCGCCGACCTGATGAAACAGCTCATCAGTTCGAACGAAGTCAAAGGCTAAATTTAAAAAATCCGCCCGACACCGGGCGGATTTTTTAATTGCTGCGATCAATTGCGGCACTGAAAATACGGAACCGGGAAAGCAATGTCATCGCCCCCTCCGCCGCTGTCGACAAAATCCAAGCCGACAGAATAGACCATGTCATGGGCGCAACTACCGCCTTCGAGTTCGTTCTCGTCGATCATGTACGGATGACCCCACGGGTCATAGATCAGGCCGGCGAATCCGATGCGCGTAAAGGCGAGCGCGAGAGCCGGGAGGCACAGGCTGGACGGCGTGGCGCCGTCGACATTGAGGCCGCGGCAAGCCCAATCGCTGGCATTGCTGCCGGTCACGCCCATCAAGGTGGTGTTGCTATTGGTTCGCGCCACCTCGATCTGTTTAACAATCTGCAACAGGTCGGCATTCACCTTGGCGATCTTTGCCTTTTGCCTGGTCGCGTTCGTCGAAACAACGGCAATGCTGGAAAGCAAGCCGATGATGGAAATAACCACCAATAACTCAACCAGGGTAAAGCCTTTGTGTTTCATGGATATTATTTTACGCCCCGGCGCGACGGATGTAAAAATCCCGTTTGCGCGGCCGTTGCCGGGCGGGTAAACTATTGACTGTATGAGCATCAAAGCGATCGGATTTGATTACGGCGGCGTGGTGGCCGGGATCCCCGGTCCGGAATTTGAAAGGCAAGCGGTCGGCCTGCTGGGCGTTGACCTGGAAACTTTTAAGTCCGCGTATTTTGAATTCAATCACCTGATGAATAACAACGTTTTGTCGCGCGATGAATTTTGGAAAAAGGTGGTCGAAGAATTGGGCCGGCCGGAAAAGTTCAGCGAACTCATCGGTTTCATCGACAGCCTGCCGCAACACCTGATCAACATTGAGATCATCGAGCTGTCCGACCGCCTGCGCGGCAACGGGTATAAAACCGGACTCCTGAGCAACAATACGCTGGAAACGGCGCAAAAATTCCGGGCATCCGGCTTGGCCGCCCACTTTGACGCGGCGGTATTTTCCGCCGAGATCGGCGTCAGCAAACCAAACCCGCAGGCTTTTAAAATTTTTTGCGAGCGGCTTGGGGTCGCGCCGGCGGAAATGGCTTTCATCGACGACACGGAAAAAAGTTTAACTGGCGCGGCGGCCGTCGGCTTTTCCCCGATCCTCTTTACCGGCTACGAAGCTTTGATCCAAGCCCTGCGCGCCAAAGGCGTCAATATTTAACAGGGACACGCCCCTTTTCCATATTAAGACGGGACCTGTCCCCTTAGCCAAACCGCCCTCGCCTTTCGGGGCGGTATTTGTTAAAGTTAGGGAAATATGGAAGACGCGAGCAATAACGAAAAAATCATCGGAAACGACCGGGCGGTCTCGCCGGTCGAATTGCCGGAAGACGCCAAAACCGACCTGACTTTGCGGCCGTCGGCGCTGGATGATTTTATCGGGCAAGACACGCTAAAACGCCAGCTGACGACCTTCTTGAGCGCGGCCAAAAAACGCAACGAGCCGATCGAGCACACCCTGCTCTACGGGCCGCCGGGTTTGGGCAAGACCACGCTCTCGCACATCATCGCGCGCGAAATGGGCAAGAACATCCGCATCACTTCCGGCCCGGCCATTGAACGCGTCGGCGACCTAGCGGCTATCTTGTCGAATCTTGAACCGGGCGAGATCTTGTTCATCGACGAAATTCATCGGCTGCCGAAAACGATCGAAGAAGTTTTGTATCCGGCAATGGAGGACTTTGCCCTCGACATGGTGATCGGCAAAGGACCGGCGGCGCGCACGCTGCGCCTCGACATCCCGCGCTTTACGCTCGTCGGCGCCACGACCCGGCTCTCGCTGCTATCCTCGCCGCTGCGCGACCGTTTTGGCGCCACCTATCACCTTGATTACTATTCGTCCGGCGACATGCAGCGGATTATTGCGCGCTCGGCGAAATTATTGAACGTCCCGCTCGACGAAAGCGCCGCCGCCGAACTCGCCGCCCGGAGCCGCCGCACGCCGCGCATCGGCAACCGCCTGCTGCGCCGCTGCCGCGACTACGCGCAAGTGCACGGCGACGGAAAACTGACGAATGTGATCGCCATGAGGGCGCTCGACGAACTTTGCGTCGACACGATGGGCCTCGACGGCGCTGATCGAATTATTTTAGAAGCGCTCATCGCCAAATTCCGCGGCGGCCCGGTCGGGATCGGCACGCTCGCCGCCGCCACCCACGAAGAAATAGCCACCTTGGAAGAAGTGATCGAACCGTATCTCATGCACATCGGGTTTTTGGAGCGCACCCCGCGCGGCCGCGTCGCGACGGAAGCGGCGTATAAGCATTTGGGCCTGGTTCCGCCCGGCGGTTCTTTGGTGTAAAATATCTTCATGCCACTTTGGATCCTCCTCATCCCCTACCTGATCTTCCTGCCGATCTTCCTGATCTTCTCGCTGGTCGATCTGTTGAACGCCTGGCGCTTCCGCACCGGCTTTTTTTCGGCATCATTCCTGATGCTCGCGTATTTGGCCGGGACGGCCGGCATCATGCTCATCACCTACCACTTTCTTTCGCCGGTCGACTGGCTGCAAACCATCGGGGCCGGAATTAAGTTTTCGCCGCTTGGCCTATGAACATCAAACACCTGTTCAAGCTGAAGTCGTACGAACATGTCGAGATGCTCATTCGCAAGCATCCGATCTTCCTCATCGGAAATTTGGTTTTGTTCATTGTCCTCGCCGCCATTCCTTTCGGCGTCGCCATGCTCCTCCAGCAAGTCAGCCCGACGCTTTTAACCGGCTCGATCTCCGTGCCGATCATCGCCGTTTTGGGCTCGATCTACTATCTCGCCATTTGGCTGTTCTTCTTTTCCATGGTCATCGACTATTACTTGGATATTTGGGTCGTGACCAACGACCGCCTCATCGCCGTCGAACAGCAAGGCTTGTTCTCACGAACCATTTCGGAAATGGACCTGTGGCTGGTTCAGGACGTATCATCAGAAATTAAAGGGATTAGCGCAACAATTTTCAGCTTTGGCAAACTTTCCGTTCAATCGGCGGGCGAAAAAGCTAATTTTCATTTTGAAAATTGCCATGGACCAAATTCGATCCGCCAGCGGATCCTCGCTCTGGCCGAAGAAGATCGAAAATATCACGTCGGCAGCGTTGATTTAAAAAAAGTCGGGTTGTAAATAGGGATTAGGGGTTAGAGATTAGGGATTAAAAAACCGTCCTTTTTTAGAACGGTTTTTTACGTTTCGGGACTAAACCCTAACCCCTTAAACCTAATCCCTAGTATATCTTCTTCAGCACGGTTCCGGTGTAATAATATTTTAAGATCCAATCGTAAGTTTTCCCGTCGACGGCCCAGCCGAGGGCGTCGGTGGCGGACATGCCGACGCCATGGCCCCAAAGCGTCTTGCCGACGTCATGCGGCGCGGGAACGGAAACAAGCCAAGGCTTTGATCCGTTCCAGACCTCCTGCCAAGCGCGCGTGCGGCCGTCGGAGCGGGAGAAGTACGGCGTAACGACAATGTCGTTATTATAGGTAACGACCTGCCCGGCGGTTTCTTCAACCGCCTTCACCAAATTCGGACGGATCGTTTCCGAACCGTAGGCGCGATAAACCTGGTCGGCCGCGCCGGCTTGAACATCGAAGAGGTCGTACTTGCCGCCGATCGAATGGACAAAGTAAGCATAGTTGCGCGCGGCCACGATCAGCGCTTTTTGGAATTCATGATTGGAATCGTTCGAGGTCTCCCCCAGCCCGCGCAAATATTGTTCGAGCGGCAATTCTTCAATAAGCCAAACATGGTCGTTGGGCGCGTAGTAATTCAATTCCATCGTGCCGCGGAATTGATTGACGTATGAAGTGGCGGTCCAGCCGTCAAAATTTGGCACTTGGAACAAACCCTTCGGATCGGTCGAAACAAAACGCACCGGCACCGGCGAAGTGAACTGTCCGTTCGGCGTTGAAACGCTGACCGTTTTGCTCGCGCGGTCGTAGCCGGCAGTAATGACCGTTCCCGCCGGAACCAGCGTTAACGCCGTTCCGCCGGGGCCGACCACTTTGAAGGATGATGAATCCAAAAGCGTTACCGTGCCGGGAACGTTCCATAAACCGACGCGCATGTTCGGTTCGCCGGCGCCGGCCGTGAGCGTGATCTCTTGCGTCGGCAGCTGCGGCGCGTCTTCGGTCACGGTCACGGGAATGTCGATCGTGGCGCCGGGAACGTCGCTGTCGTCGACGATCAGCTTGAGCGACAAATTATAGTCGCCGCGCGCCGGCGGACCCATCACGTTAAAATCAAAAAAACCGATGTTCCCCGGCGAAATTGGTTCGCGAACGCGCGACGGTTCAAGCGCATTGGCCCACGAGACGTCGGCGAGCGAAGCCGCGGTCGCGGTGGCGACCGCCATTTGCGTATCGCGGACATGCAAGACCCGAGTTTGCCACGTGACCGTGCCAACATTCTTAAAACCGATGGAAACATGGACCGGCGAACCGCCGGCGACCGTTACCTTGTCTTGGAAAGACTTGATCATGAGCGTCGCGGCAAGCGGGCTGGCGATCGGAGAAGGAGCAGGGACGACCGACGGCGCGACAACGACGGGCGTTGTCGGCGCGACGACAACAGGCACGGCCGGCTTGGCCGGGACGGGAGCCTTAACCACGGCGCCGGGGACGGTGAT
>JAHFIF010000017.1 GCA_023246535.1 bacterium | reverse complement strand
GGCAACTTTCGCCGCCGAACCCGACGAAACCCCGGCGGCTGGCGGCCGCGTTTGGGCGCTGGCCTTGGCGCCGATCTTAACTCTCGCCGCCGTCTGCTTCATCGTGCTGGCAAGAAACCAGAGCGGTTTGAGTATGAACACGCCCTGGACGCGCGTGCCGCAGCTGTTTTGGATCGCGCTGGCGCTGGCGTCCGCCGGCGCCGCCGCGCTGCTCGCGCGAGCGCGCGCCAATGCGTCATATGTCGCCGCCTTCGCGCTCCTGGCCGTCGGCACTTGCGTCGCGGCGGTCATTTACCATATCGGCTATGGCTACGACCCGTTCGTCCATGCGGCGGCCGAACGCCACATTCTGGAAACCGGCGTTATCGCACCCAAAACCGTTTATTATTCCGGCCAATACGCGCTGGTCGTTCTTATTTCGTTCGTGACCAAGTTGCCGGTGGAAACGATCGGCGTTTGGCTGGTGCCGGCGCTCGCCGCGCTCGCCGTTCCGGCCGCCGCTTGCTATGCCGCCCGCGCGATGAAACGCTCCGCCGGAACGCTCTGCGCCGCGCTCCTGGCGATCTTCCCGATCGCTTCCTTCATCGATACGACTCCCTTCGGTTTGGCGGCTCTTTACGTTGCGCTCGCCGCCATTCTCGGTTTGGCGGCAAAAAACGATGAACGCATAAAACTTTCCGTCTGGATTTTTGCCGCCGCGGCGTTCATCACCCACCCCATCGCCGGCGTTCCGGCGCTCGCGTTCGCGGCCATTGTTCAATGCCGAAAAACGCTGTGGAAAATATTGGCCGCCGTCGCCGGCGCCGTCGCCCTGCCCGTGCTTTTTGCCGTTTCCGGAAATGGTTTTTCTTTCTCCTGGCAACGGATCGCCGCCATCACCCTGCCGTTTGACCTGCCGTTCACCCGCTTTCACGCCCTGGGCGATCCGGCCTATGCCGTCGGATTGCTTGCCGCCATTGCGATCGCGCTTGGCGCGCTGCGCAACCGCACACATCTTTTGGCGGCGGGCAGCGCGGCGCTTTCCGGGATCTTGATCGCCCTAAGCATCGACTTCTCCTATTTGCCGGACAGCGAACAGGGCGGATACGCCGGACGCCTCCTCGTCGTCGCGCTCCTGATTGCCGCGCCCGCCGCCGCCGCGGAAATTGCCAAGCTCATAAAAAAAGCCGCCGACCGACCACTGCGCCTCGTCTTGGCCGCCATGGCCATCGCCTTCCTCTTTTCCTCCGGCGTTTACCTGGCGTATCCGCGCGCCGACGCTTATGTCATTTCCAAAGGCTGGAACACTTCCGAGACCGATCTGGCGGCCGTCACGGCGGTGCGCGACGACGCCGGCGGTGAGCCCTACATCGTCTTGGCGGCGCAGCCGGTTTCGGCGGCCGCGCTCAGCAAGTTTGGTTTTTTCAAATATTACGACACTCCCGAAGGCCAAATTTTCGCCTACCCCGTGCCGACCGGCGGTCCGCTTTACCAATTCTTCCTCAAGATGATCTACGCTGAGCCGTCGGCGGAATACATGAAACAAGCCATGGCGCTCGCCGGCGTCAAGCGCGGCTACTTCGTGGTCAATTCCTATTGGACCGGCGCCGACCATATCATCGCGCGCGCCAAGCAGACTTCGGAAAGCTGGTTCGGGATCAATAATGCGGATTACGTTTTCCGGTACAGCCGCTAGCCCCCTCTCCTTTGTTAAGGAGAGGGGTTGGATAAGACCTTATTATATATCTCCAAATATTTATCCCCGGCGCTTTTCCAGGTGCGTGTCAGTGCAAATTTGCGGGCGGACTCGCCCATTTTTTTCAACAATTCAGGATCGTTCAACAAATCGCGGAGCGCTTCGGCAAGCGCGCCGGCGTCGTTCGGCGGAACCAGCAGCCCGGTTTCGCCGTCCTCGACGACCGTGCGCACGCCGGGGATGGCCGTGGCCACCGCCGGCAAACCCGAAGCCGCCGCTTCCATGAGCACAATGCCGTAAGCCTCGGAACGATCGAGTGAGGCGGAACAAAAAAGGTCGGCGTCTTGATAATATTTCGGCAAGTCTTCATCGGAGACGCGACCGGCAAAATGAACGCGCTCGCCGATCTTTAATTCTTCGGCTTTTTTAACGTATTTCCCTTTCAAATTCCCGTCGCCGACAACGGTCAGCTGCGCGCCCGGCACGGCAACCATCGCCTGGAGCAAAACATCGAGCCCCTTGAAGTAATGCTGCTCGTCAAGCGCCGCGGCAAAAAGGATTTTTTTCGCGGCCATGTCTTTTCCCGCGGCCGGATGAAAACGCGCCGCGTCGACGCCGAACGGGATTTCCACGACCTTGGCCATGAGCTCGGGATATGCGGCAAGCAGCGAATGCGCGGCGTAGTCGCGCGAGGCGACAACGATGACCGCCGCCTGGCGCAGAAAACGCGGCGCTAAAAATTTAGCGTGCAGCCAAAAGATCGGCCGCCGCAATCCCCGGCCGACCGTGTCCATGTGATACGAAACGACCAGCGGCTGTTTATTTCCCAACATCCGCGCCAGCGAAACCATCAGCGCATTGCCGTAGCACGGATAGTGCAGGTGCATGACGTCGTATTTTTTGCTTAGCGAAACCAGCGCCGGCGTGAACGACAAAAAACCGGCGCCGGGAACGCGCCAATGTTTTAAGCCGCCGATCGTCGATTCGCCAAAAGCGGCGACCAGATCAACCTCGACGCCATCAGTCAAGCTGAGCTCGACGGCGCTTTTCGTCATTTTATAAATCTCCCCCGCGGCATTCGCCATGCCGGAGCGTTGCGGCGGGGCGACGGGTGAGATTTGAAGAACGCGCATAACGAGTTTAAATAAACAAGCCAAAACTTAGACCTGGGGCCTGGAATTTGGTTCTTGGTTCTTGGTTTTTTCTTCCGAGGAAGATAATGCGATCTCGCGGACAAGTTTGGTGATATTGCTTTCAAGCTTTTCGATCTTTAAAGTCAAACGAAAAACCAAATAGAACAGAACAATGACCGAAACGTAAATGACCAGATCGACGCCGCGGGTGACGCCCAAGCGCGCGGCCAAGAGCGAGGTTGTCCACGGCAAGGCGACCGTCGCACCGACACCCAGCCAAAAAGCGAGCCAAAAAGCGCCCCAGCGGCTGCCGAGCGACCTAGATCTTATCTTTTGCCAAACGCGAAACGCGGCGTAAAGACAAAAAAGAATGACGATGATTTGGAAGGCGAGCATAACGACGGCGGTAAGAACTAAAATTCAAGAACTAAATTCCAAAACGCCATGGGCTTTTTGTGATTTAGTTCTTAGTCTTTAGTTTTTGATCCAAGAAGAAAGTACCAGATCTTTAATGATCCGGAAAGCGCCGGTCAATTTTTGGCCTTTGGCGAGCGAATAATCGGTGTATTTGATCGTCACCGGCACCTCGCGGTAACGCAAACCGAGACGCGAGATTTCTTCGAGGATTTCCGAGGCGTGGGCCATGCGGTCGCAATGCAAATTAAGCTTGGCAGCGGCCACATGGGAAAAGGCGCGCAAACCGTTATGCGTGTCGGTGAGCTTTAGTCCGGTCGTCGCGCGCGTGAAGGCGAGCGCCGCCTTCAGCGTCCAGCGGCGGACGCGCGGGAGTCCGGCGACTTCCGCGGCCAGGAAACGCGAACCAAGAACGACATCGCACAAACCGGCCGCGATCGGCGCCGTGAGCGCCGGAATGTCGGCGGCCGACATCTGTCCGTCGGCATCGAAGGTGACGATGATCTCGGCGCCGGCCCTGATCGCCGCCTCGAGCCCCGTGCGCAACGCGGCGCCTTGCCCGCGGTTGATGACGTGCCGCATGACCGTTGCGCCGGCGTGCGCGGCGGAACCGGCCGTATCGTCCGACGAACCGTCATCAATGACAAAAACGTGCGGCGTCGCCGCCAGCACTTCTTTGACCACCTCCGCGATCATCTTGGCTTCATTGTAGGCGGGAATGACGATGGCAAGCATCATAAGCGCTAAATACTAGGCACTCCGCCTCAGGCGGATCAGCCTCGGGCTGATAAATGCCAAAAAATTTCCATCTTTTGGATTTTAATTCTTGGTTGTTAGCTATTCGCAACTCAAGCGTTGCGGATCAAGTCGATCAGCGCCTTGTTGGCGCGCGCGTAATCAACGGCGCGGGAAAGGCCGTCTTCAAGACGGACCAGCGGGATCCAGCCCAACCGTTCTTTGGATTTGGTCAGGTCCGGCAAACCGAGCGGGGTCATGAACAAAAGCGGCGCCTCAAAACGGATCTGCGAAGACGAACCGGTGAGTTCAATTATCTTTCGCGCCACGTCGACCAATTTAACCTCTTCATCGGAACCCAGATTGATCGCGCCGAGTCCGGCCGGAGCGGCCATGACCTTGATAAGACCGTCGACCATGTCGCTCACGTAAGTAAGCGAGGTCGAGAACGACTCGTCGCCGTAGATGACCAGATCGCGCCCGTCGAGCGCGTCAATGGCAAAATCCGGGATCATCTCGCCGTCGAATAGCCGCTGACGCGGCCCGTACGTGCGGAAAATGCGCGCAATTTTGGCGTTGAGGTTATGGGCGGTCACGTACGTTTGCACCATGGTTTCGGCAAAGCGCTTGCCCTCGTCGTAGCAGCCGCGCGGCGAAAGATGGTTCAGCACGCCGAGGTCGGTCTCTTTGAACATTTGTCCGGCGCTCGTGCGCGGTCCGTAAACGACCGAGGTCGAACCGTGAACGAAATTGGCGTTGTATTTGACGGCCAGGTCGAGCGCGTTCTTCACGGCCAAACAATTGGCGGTCAGGGTTTGCAAACGAATGCTGTCAAAATTCTTGGCCGAGGTCGGGCAGGCCAAATTGTAAACCTCTTGAATGCCTTGAAATTTCACCTTAAAGCGGCTCAACTCCTTATAGGACTCAAGATCCAGCGGCTCATCCATGTCGTGTTTGATGAATTCAAAATCGGGATTCTGCAAGAGCAGGTCGATGTTGCGCTCCGACGAGCCGATGAAAGCATCGACGCAAATAACATGGCTGTCATGCAGCAATTTTTCGCACAGGTGCGACCCCAAAAACCCGGCCCCGCCGAGCACAACAACGTTCTTTTTCTCGAAAATAGGTCCTTTGGGCATATGAAGTTCTCGACTTAACTCGAACAATATTATATGAAAATTATAGCAATCTTGGGGATTTTATGCCAGTTGAACGACGAATAGGGGGCGGCCCAGCTGAGCTGGGCGGCCGACGCGATGCTAATCTGCTAATGCATGCGAATCTACTAATTCGCAAAGGGCGCGCAAATCGCGCCCGTCCGTCATTCGCAGATTCGCATGAATTCGTATATTGGCATCGCGCCGCTGCCGTTCAGGCAGCCAAGAAACTTCCTTATTTAATTCGTAAACGTCCAAAAGCGGTTCGACAAATAATTAAAGGTTCCCGAAGTGATGATGCCGGCGGCTTTGGCGACCAGGTCATTGATGCCAAAATGCAAAAATATCACCAAGGTCGCTTGGCTCACGACCAACCCGGCCGCGTTCACCACCAAAAAACGCAAGTATTGTTTCCCGGTATGGCCGTGCGAGCGGAAAGTTATTATCCGCTGCCCGTAAAACGAAACAACGTTGCCGCAAAGATATGACAGCGGATTGGCGATGGTCGCGGAAAAAAAGACAAACCTCGTTAAAAGAAAATATGCGCCGTAATCGACGATCGTGGCGCCGATGCCGACGGAAACGTAGCGAACAAGTTCAAAAAATGTTTTCTTCATCGGCTAAGAAAGCCGGCAACGCTGGCGCCGGTTGAAAACGGCACGGCAATATTGACTCCGGAAACCGCAACGCCGGACGAATTGAACAGGCGCAGTTTTCCCGTTCCGCTGGCGGGGGCGGCCAAAAGATAGGCCCGCCCGTAACCGGACAGATCAAGCGAAGAAAGCGACATTCCCTTTAACCCGGAGACCGTGAATGGCGGCACCGGCTTGGCGCCGGAGTAGACGACCGTCACCGATCCGGATTGAACCGTCCGCGCCAGCACGACGTCGCCGTGCGCGTCGCTCCCGACATCGGCCACAACCAACGCCACGCCGCCCGTCGCCTGGGGGGTTAAGAAGGTTATTTCGCCGTCCAATTCCATGGCGCTGGAATTCTTTCCCAAGGAATAATACTTGACCGGCAGCGTGCCGGCGGCGGACGCCGGACCAACGGCAATTTCCGCCGTGCCGTCGCCGTTAACATCGCCGCCGGCAACGTTAACGCCGGTCCGCGTCGATGCGCCGTAGGCGAAGAACTGGTATTTAACTTTCCCGTCGATCGAAAAAATGCGCACCTGCGGCCCGCCGCCGGCGCCCGGTCCGGTAATGATCTCGGCTTTGCCATCGCCGTCAATGTCAGCGACAGCCACGGAAACACCGCCTTTGAAGGTCGAGCCGTAAGCAAAAAACTGCGAAAGCAAATTGCCCTTCAAATCAAAAACGCGCACCTGCGGCCCGCCGCCCGGTCCGGCGCCGGTCACAATTTTAGCCTTGCCGTCGCCGCTCAAATCGCCAACTGCCACACGGACGCCACCCTTGAAGGTTGCGGCATAAGCTAAAAAGCGGCTGACCAATTTTCCGTCCGGCGTAAATATCGCCACCTCCGGTTTAACCCCGGCATTGGCCCCGAGCGCCACATACGGCGCCATGGGACTGGATGACGGCGGCGGAACAACGGCTGTCATGTTGACCGGCAAACCCAACGCCGCCTTAACGGCGCGTTCGGCATTGACCCGGCCCACACCCAGTTGGCCGCGATAAAGCGGATTGAGCTGATCAATGGGATCGGCCGTCGACAGCAAATATTGCGCCAGCGTTTCGCGCGACAAACCGGGATTGGCGGCCAACATGAGGGCGGCCACCCCGGTTACCATCGGCGAGGCAACGGAGGTTCCGTTCCAGCCGGCGCGCGTATAAGCGTTAAATCCGGCCAAGGACGGATTATAGAGCTGCGTCGAGATGATGTTCTCACCCGGCGCGGAAATGTCGACGCAATTGGTGCCGTAATTGGAAAAATCGGCGCGCTGATCGTTCTCATCGGTGGCGGCGACGCCGATCACATAATTCGATCCGGCGCCGTCGGAGCAAACGGGATACATCGGCGTCTTGTCCAAATTGTCCCCGCCGGTATCGCGGTTGTTGCCGGCCGCGGCGACGATCAAGAGTCCGGCTTTGGCGGCCCGTGCGATCGCCTGATCAAGCACGACATTGTGCTCGTCGGTGACGAAGCTGAAATTAAGAACGCGGGCGCCGTGGGTCACGGCGTAGTCGATGGCTTTGGCGGCGGCGTTCGAATCGCCGATCCCCTGCGAATCAAGGATCCGCAACGGCATTATTTTGACATGCCAATTGATGCCGGCAATTCCCGAAGCGTTGTTGCCGATCGCGCCAATCAACCCGGCAATGACCGTTCCGTGCGTAATGCCGGCTTCGGTCCAACCCGAGCTGTATTGCGGACTGGGGTCGTTATTGTTCTCGACAAAATTCCAGCCGTGCAGATCGTTAACGTAACCGCTCGCATCCCCCGGCTTTCCCGGATTGGGGTTGGTCCAAATGTTCGCCGCCAATTCCGGCTGTTTCATGTCGACGCCGGTATCGAGCACGGCGACGACGATGTCGTTACTCCCCTGCGTGTAATTCCAAGCCGCCGGCACGGACATCTTATTCAAGTACCATTGGCGCGAAAAATCGGGATCGTTGGGCGATAACGCAAAAACCGCTCGCGGCAAAGCGATAACCAAAGCGGCTAATGTTATCAATAGGCGCTTAATCACATCCTTAATGTATCATTTTATCATCCCCCCGTCGACCGCTGGCAATTTCGCTTAAGGGCAATGATTTTTGTATATTAATATCGAGTGACTAATAGTCCGGCAGGCTCACCATATTGTCGAATGTCTAATTATGCATACGAAAAATATTCGCATTTTGGTGCGAATATTTGTCATGATTTTTGATGATAATTATTGAGCAAGCGGCGTGCCGATCGTGTAGTTGAAAAAGAAAGCGTCGGGAACGTAATCGACCATGTGCTGCCAGTTTTTTCCGTAAATGGCGGCGGCAACAGCTTCGCTCGGCACCCAGCGCAAAAGACCGCCGCGCGAGATAGCATAGACCTTGGGATCGGTCTGCGCTTTCACCAATTTTTTCCCGGGGCGGTAAGTGACGTTCCCGCCGATCGGAATGAGCGCCAGCGTGTCGTCGGAAATCGTCCGCACGCCGGAAAAGTCGTTGTACCAGGTGAAGTAAACGCGCGCAGTCGTGAACACGTAGCGCTTGCCATCGGCGCCGCAATAATAGACCGCCGGCGTCGAACCCTTGACGAGCGACCCGTCGTCGCAATAAACCGCCGTGCCCGGTGCCGCTGCGGCAATGCCATTATCAACGTCGATCGAAGCGGTCGCCTCAAGCGCAGCCGACGGATCGTAAATTCCGGTCGCGGTCGGATCGGCTTGCGCGGGCGCCGGCTGCTCGCCGGCGGGCGTCGGCGGCGTGACCGGCGGCGTGACCGCCTTGCCGTTAATAGAAAACGATGAAGCGCTGGTGGCCGAAGCCAGCACCGTGCCGGACGAATTCAAGCCTTCGACCTTGATGATCCCGGCGATCGTTGAAATGTCGGGGACGGTCCAGGTATAACCCGAGTTGGAGCCGGAAACCGTGGCCAGCACCGACCAGGTCGCGCCGCTGTCCGGCGAAAAGGAAACGCGATAACCCGTATAGGCGCCGTCGCGCGCCGTCCAATCGACGCCGACCATTTGTCCCGGCGTGTAGGTCGCGCCGCCGTAGGGAATATTCAACACGATCGAAGGATTGACGACGACATTTGAACCGCCGCCATTACCACCGGACGAACCTTGGGCGCGCGTCGTAAAGGTCCACGGATTCGGCGCGACGGTTCCGGCGGCCATCAGCAACGCCCCGGCGTCGGTGCAGCCGCTGACCGTCGCTTGAATGGCGACGTTGGACGAATTATTCCCGGTGACCGCGAGCGTCGCCTGGCTCGCCGTCTGTCCGCTCGTCCCGACGCTCCAGTTGGCCCCGGAAGTTATGTCGCCGTATGTTGCCGTAGCGGCCGGCGCGCTAAAAGCGCAGGAAGCCGGCAGCATGGTCTCGGAAAAGTTCACAACGATCGGCGCGGTCAACTGCACGCCGGTCGCGCCCGAAGCCGGCGAAGTGGAAATGATGATCGGCGCCGCGGCATCGGCTACCGTGATCCCGGCCATGGTCGGCGTATGATTTCCCGCCGCATCGGCAACGCCGGTTCCGGCCTGCGTATAAGTGACGACCGGGGCGACCGCGCCGCCGGTCATATTGGCCGCGCCGAGCGTGGCCAAAGCAATGGTAAAGTTGGACGTGCCGTTCGATGAACACGTGTCGCCGGCCGACGAAGCCAGGGCCACCGTGCCGGCCGTGCCGACAGTGAAGGTTGTATTGCCAACGAAGGTGTTGCAGGCAATGCCGGTGTCGGTACTGGTGTTGAATTGCACGTGGTCAACTTGGCCGTCGTAATTAGTGTCGAGATAGCTGACCGAACGGATGAACGGCGGCGTGGCGTCGGCCACCGTCAAACCGGCAGCGGTCGGTAAAAAGTTTCCGGCGCCGTCGGCGACGCCGCTGCCCGATTGGGTATAAGTAACGATTGGCGAAACAACGCCGCCGCTAATCCCCAAAGCGCCGCGCGTTCCCAAGATCACTTGAAAATCATTAATTCCGTTCGTCGCGCAAGTATCGGCGCCCGATGGAACCAGATTGATCGTGCCGGCTGTGCCAACGGTGAATGAAGCGCCGCCGGTAAAGACACCGCAATTTATACTCCCTTCGCGCGACGTATTGAACTGGATGGTGTCGACGCGGGAATCAAGATCGGTATCCAGGTAAGCAACAGAAAGAACCACCGGCGCCGCGCCGTCGGTCGGACTGATCGTCTTGGCCGAAAGCGCGCCGGAGACCAACGTGACGCTACCCGTCGTTCCCTGATCGGCGTAAGTAACGGTCGGCGCCACCGCCCCGCCGGTAAAGCCGGCCGCCGCCGTCACGGCAATATTCAAAATGGCATCAGTGCCGTTGCAGGTTCCCGAAATCCCGGTGATCGCCGTCACATTAATTCCGCCCGCGACCGTAACTCCCCAGTCCCCCGCTTCATAAGCGCAAGCGGTCACATTCTCGTCAAAAGTGACTTGAACATTGTCGACCTGCCCGTCATGGTTAAGATCCTGATAGACCGCGCTCGAAACCGTATCCATGGCCGCGGCCTGATGCGTCGGCGCCATGATGAGGACAAGGCCGGCCAGCGTTGCGATCGACAAAACAACCAAAGCCAACCACTTGCCGCTAAAATAATTTTTTAAGGACTCGTTCATATAAATCATTTCCGCAGCAATCATAAAATCGCTGTGGTTAGATAATATTTTATTTCTTTATTATACGCTCTTTCGTCAAAATCTTATAAAATAGACTTATCCACAAGTAAAACAAAAGCCCCTCCGGGGTGCGGAGAGGCTTTGTCTGACGATTTTTATTGAGTGATCGAAGCGCCGACCTTATAGTTCGTGAAGAACGAGTCGGAAACGTCGTCGATCATCTTGTTCCAATTCGCGCCAAAGAGACGGACAGCCGCCGCTTCGGTCGCAACCCAGCGAAGGACGCCGCCGCGCGCGACAACGTAAACCTTGGGGTCGGACTGGATCTTGATCATGCGTGTGCCGGGGCGGTATGTGATGTTGCCGCCGATCATGATCGAAGAAAGCGTGGCATCGGGAATCGTCTTAACCGTTTTAAAGTCCGTATACCAACTGAAGAACGCTTTGTCATTGACGAACACGTAGCGTTTTCCATCGGCGCCGCAATAATATACCGCCGGCATCGTTTTTCCCTTGATGAGCGATCCGGAAACGCAGGCGGCCGCGGTCGTCGCCGTCGGAATGCCCATGTCGGTGTTGAAATCGGGGTTATTGCCCTTGGCCGTGGAAACGTCGTAGTTGCCGGCAACGGTCGAGTCATCCTTCGACGGCGTGACCGGCGGCGTGACAACCGGCGGAGCGACCACCGGCGGCGCGACGGTCGTGCCGTTGATCGTAAAGGTCGAAGCGCTCGTGTCGGAGGCCAGCACCGTGCCGGTCGAATTCAAGCCTTCAACTTTGATAAGACCCTGGGTGGTCGAGGCGGTCGGAACGACCCAGCTCAACGACGAGCTGGTGCCCGGGACCGCGTTTGCCAAAACCGTCCAGTTATTGCCGTTGTCCGACGAATACGAAACGCGGAACGAACCGAACGGACCGTTAGCGGCCGCCCAGTTGATACCGATCTCCTGGCCGGCGTTATAGGTCGCGCCGCCGTCGGGGATGGACAAGGTTACCGAGGCCGGAGTCGGGGTGGCCGCGGCGCCGCCGTTTCGGTTGCTGCCGGAAGCCGTGGAAGCAGTCGTGGTGAACGTCCAAGGATTGGGGAAAGCCGCGTTGGCGTGCAAAGCCGCGCCGCCAACCGCCGCCGTGCAACCGCCGATCGTGATGGTCACCGCGGTATTAAGGGCTTGAGCGATCGAGTTAGTGATAACAACCGTGCTATTAGGAAGCCCGGTCATGCCCGCGCTCCAATTGCCGGCCGTGGTGATCGATCCGTAGCCAGTCGTGTCCGGCGATGCCGAGAAAGTACACCCGGAAAAATTCATGCTTTCCGAGAAATCAACGAGAATGGAAGACCGCAGCATGATCGAGGTTGAGGCCGAAGCCGGCGAGGTCGAAATGATGACCGGCGGCGCGTTATCAGCTTCAACGACATCGGCAGCCACGATCGTGCCGGGAGTGGCCGTCGCGAGCAAGTTGCCGAAAAGATCGGTTATTCTGGTGGTCGCGCCGGAATACGTGAATTGCGCGGCCGTAGCCGAAGTATTGGCCGGCAAATTATCGGTCGTGAGCGCAAAAACGGTCGTGGCGTCGTTGGCCGTGCCGGTCGTGAACGTGCCGGTGTGGCCGGCGCCGCCCAAGAGCGCATCGCCGTTGGTCACGTTGGCATCGCGCATGGCCGCCGAAAGAACGACGGTGGCGGTATCAACGCTGCCATTAAAGTTGGCATCGGAAAGCGTGACCGAAGTGATGGTCGGCTGGGTCAGCGTCCAAGCGCCCGTCACGGTCGTGGTCACGGTGTGCGCGGTATTGACCTGAAGCGCGACGGCATCAACAACTGCCGCCGCGGCCACAGGCGTAAAGACGCCCGAAGGACCGGTCGAGGAACCGTTGTTAAAATAACCGGCGGCCTGGTCGGCAAAAGTCACAACGATCGTGGCCGTGCCATTGCCCGACATCGTGTTCTTGGTGGTCGGGACGGTCGCATTGCCGGGGGTCGCAAACGAACCAAAGCCGGCCAACGTACCGGCCGTCGTCAGGTCGCCATTCGTCGTCGAGGAGGCGCCGTCGGTCGTGGTGACCGGTTCGGAATAAACAAGCGTAAAATTATTGCGCGACGCGGTCTTGTTGATGGTGGCCGAAACAACGATCGGCTTGGCCGCGTCGGTCGGGATGATGGATTTGGCCGTCATCGCGCCCGAAGTTAAAGTAACGCTGCCCAAGGTTCCCTGGTTGGCGTAGGCAATGGTCGGATTGGTCACGCCGCCAGTCTTGTTGGCGCCGGAAGTGACGGAAATGTTCAAAATAGGATCGGTGCCGGTGCAAGAAATTCCGGTAACGCCGGTAACGCCGATCGTACCGGCAACGGAAACCGACCAATCGCCGGCTTCGTAGACGCAAGCGGTCACGTTCTCGTCCATGGTGACGACGATCGTATCGACAGCGCCATCGTTATTGGTGTCTTGATAGACGGCGCTGGAAACCGTATTGGCGGCCAGGGCCTTGTGCGCCGGGATAGCGGCGAAGCTCAGCGCGGCAAGCGCCACGCAGACGGCAAACATCATGGCGCGACGCCCCATGCTGCCGGTTGAAGATTTAAAAAGTACGTTCATATGACGTTTTTTCTTAACGAATATAAAATTCGTTATGAGAATTATTAAAACGATGTCCTAATTATACATCATTTTGCCAAATTTTAACTAAAATAACTTATCCACACAGTCGCCGAAGCGACCTTGGCTCGATGCTAATATGCGAATTGTTACGAATATGACGAATAACGATACGAATTAACAGTAGATTAGTTATATTCGTACCAATTAGTATATTAGCATCGAACCGCCGGCCATTAAGCCAGCCAGCCTGCTAAGGGGGGCTAATCAAATTTCCTTTGACCATGATATCCGACGCCTTGACCGCATTGGTCTCGGCATCATAAATCGATTGACAGGCATTCATGTCGAGAGGTTTTTCCCCGGGCATGGCCAAGCAAGTACCATCGTCAAACTCGCCGTCCGCCCCGGCGTGAAACGCCAGTTTGGCGGTCAGCACGCTGTTAACCGTGCCGGAAACCAAATTCCGGCTCACTGCCACGACGTCGGTTCCATCGACCATGTCATGACCAAACACTTCCTGCGGCGGCTTTATCCCCAACAGGTCGGCCACCGTCGGATAAACGTCCAAATGGCTCGCAGGGATCGTCTTTTTTCCTTTGATCTTGGAGTGCGGCGCCAAAATGATCATTGGCACCTGGCTGGTCTGCAGGTCCGGAAAAACGCTGTTTTTTACGCCTAAGGCGTCGGCAATGCCGGTAAAACTGCCATGATCGCCGTAAATAAAGACGACCGAGTTGTCGTATAGACCTGCGGTTTTTAATTGATCGATGAATTCCCCGATCGCCTGATCGGTATAATGAACGGTCTGCAAATAGCCTTTCTGTTGCCAGGTTAAATCGCTGTCGTCAGGAATGGTTAGCGTTTGCAGGTCAGCAGGCAACTCAAACGGCGTGTGCGATGTGAGCGTGATGAGCGTCGCCATGAACGGTTTGGGCATGGCCTCAAGCTTGGGCAACGATTGTTCAAAAAAATCCTTATCGCCCAAGTCATAGACGCCAATGTCGCGCGGGATCGTGTAATCGGCGCGGCTAAACCACTTTTCATAACCCAGCTGCGGATAAATATTGGCGCGATTCCAAAAACTGGGCACGTCGCCGTGCAGCGAGTACGTGCTGTAACCGTTTTTCTTGAGCAACGCCGGCAGGGCGGTGTAATTATCGTAAGCGTATTGGACAAAGGCCACCGTATTAGGCAGCGAAAAGAGCGAATTAAGCGTCATGAACTCGGCATCGGCCGTCGTGCCCGGACCGACCGGCGAATAATAATTGGAAAAATACATTCCGGTCTTGGCCAGCTTGTTGAGGTTCGGCGTAATTTCTTGCCCGTTATATTTTTGATTGATGACCGCGTTCTCCAGCGACTCAACCTGGATCATGATCACGTTGCGCCACTTGAGCGAACCAACGTCGGTGTCGGAAACAACCGGCGGCTGCTGCGCTTTAAAATTTTGCACGAAATTTTCATCCGCGGCATTGACCTTGTCGGCATGCAGCGCGAGCGCCAAAGCGTCGCTTAAGAAAAAATTCACAATCCCCGACTTCCCCACGACGCCGCCCGCGTTATACAGCTGGCCGTGCCGAAAAACATTGGCAATGTTTTCTTGATCGTTCCGTTCGACCAAGAACAAATAACCGTAGCCGGAAAGAACAAGGGACGCGACCGCTCCCGCGACTGCGAACTTCCGCCGGTTGACCGCCGCGGCGATCCAGCCGTCAGAATGCAGGGCGTTCGCCGCAAACCGCGCCGAACACGCCGCCGCAATCCAGCTGCCGATCGCCGCCAATAAACCCGCCGCAAAAAACGCCAAACGCCAATTAACCAGCGTTTTGGCCGTCGGAATGATCGCCACCCCCTCCCCCGCATACAAAAGCGCCGAAGCTTGCAAAAACCCGCCAGAATACGAGTAATAAAGGTATTCCACCGACAAAATCGCCGTCGGAACGAGCGAAACCCCGACCAAATACGGATATTTCAACCGCTTCCCGACCAACAAAACCGGCCCGTAAAGCAACACCCCCAACGCCGCCGTCGCCGCCACCCGCCGCCCCGCAAACTCCCCCGGCTCAATTTTCAGCCAATAATTAAAAAGAAAATTTTGCACGACAAAAATAATGGCAAAAACCAAAGGCAACCAGCAAACCTTTAAAACGTGGCGAAGTGCGCGAGCAATTTTTAACATCTATGTATAATAATATTACGCCGCCAATTTTCCAAATGGTGCATAAGTGGCATATCCAAAACCCCGTCTAGAATCGGCGGGGTTTTGGATATCTAGTTACCTGTTCTGAAAGACGGCGACCTCTCTTTCCGCCCGCAATTAATTTGCGAC
>JAHFIF010000016.1 GCA_023246535.1 bacterium | reverse complement strand
CTCCAGCATGAAAAGCAGCAACGACAAGGCGAAGATTGCGGCGGGGCAAGCGTTCGAAGCCAATGTTTATCGCTCTTCCGGCGATCAGCTCGTCGGCGAATGGCTCTTTAACGAAGGTAGCGGCACGGTGGCCAAAGACACGTCGGGGAACAAGCACGACGGGAATATTACGAACGCGTCATGGGTCGCCGGCATCAACGGCAGCGCCCTCAGTTTTGTGCAGACGGGATATGTTTCGCTCGGGAACGACGCGCAGTTCAATTCGCCAAATTTTACGATCACGGCGTGGGTCAAGCCGGGCGACATTTCCGGGCCGTACAATTACATTTACAGTAACGCGCGCGATTGCTGCGGGTCATACAGCGGAATAAATTTTTATTTCGCCTATAATCATTTGGGCGGCGACATTTGGAACGTGGCCGGCGGCTGGCCCGGAGGCGTGAAACAGCTCGGTTCCGTCGCGGTCATTCCCAGCAATTCGCCGTGGGTCTTTGTTGCTTTTTCTTATGACGGCAACAAGTCGGCTTTGTACATCAACGGCCATTTGGACAACACGCTCACGACGAACATGGGGGTGGGCCAGCCGGCGAGCTATAATGCCTACATCGGTTCAATGGGCGCCATCCCGGGGTTGGGGATCATCGGTTCGCTTGATCAGGTCCGGATGTACAGCAGCGCCATCATTGCCGCGAACATCGAGAAGATGTATTTGGCCGAGCGCGACCGCTACTTGGCAAAAAAATAAATCGGGCCGCGAACGGTTTTTCTAAAAAGTTTTTAATTCGCAAGATATTTTTAAAAATTGTAGAATGACGCCATGATCAAGCGCCATAAAAAAGCTTTTACGTTGATCGAACTCCTGACGGTTATTTCCATCATCGGCATTTTGTCGACGATCGCGATGGTGAACATGAAGGGCAGCAGCGACAAAGCTAAATTTGCCGCCAGCCAGTCGTTTGACGCCAGCATCTACCGTTCGTCCGGCGATCAGCTCATCGGCGAGTGGCTTTTTGACGAAGGCAGCGGGACGGCGGCAAAAGACACTTCCGGAAATCGCCGCGACGGCGCTATCGCCGGAGCGACGTGGACGGCCGGCATGAGCGGCAAGGCCCTAAATTTTGCCACCGGCAGCTACGTGTCGCTGGGCAGCGACGGGGTGCTTAATCCTCCGGTCTTCACGATCACCGCCTGGGTCAAGCCGGGCGATTTTTCCGGTTCGTATGCGTATATTTATAGCAATGCCCGGGATTGCTGCGGCGCGTACAACGGCATTGATCTGCGGCTGGCAGCCAACAAAGTTTTGGCGACGATCTGGAACGGCGGCGCGGCGCAGCTTTGGGGAAACTCAATCGTGTCGAACAATCCGGTTTGGTCGTTTATCGCTTTTTCATATGACGGAAATAAAATGGCGATATACGTTAATGGAAAACTGGATGTCACTCGCACCACCGCGCTCGGCGTCGGTTCGCCGGCGTCGGCGGACAGCTATATCGGCGCGATGGGAACCGGGTATACGGCCTATGACATGACCGGATCGATCGACCAGGTCCGCCTTTATGGCAGCGCCATCATTGCCGCGAACATCGAGAAGATGTATTTGGCCGAGCGCGACCGGTACTTGGCGAAAAAATGACGGTTGGGCGAAATTTTGTCGGTCGGGCGATCAATGCTATACTCGAATTCATGGAAACGAATATCACCAAAAAAGAGCGGATTCTTTCGGCCATCGCCTACGTGCCTTTCCCGCCGCTTTTTTTAGTGCCGCTCCTCATTGGCCGCGATGATACTTATGTAGAATTTCACGGCAAGCAGGGGCTGATCGTTTTTCTGGCCTGGTTTGCACTATGGATCTTGAGTAACGTCCCCATTGTCGCGATCGTCGCCTATGCCGGGTTTGTCGCGCTCATTGTGGCGGCGGTCATCGGTTTTGTGCAGGCTTGTTTGGGGAAACGCTGGGAATTGCCGCTCCTCGGCCGTTACGCGAAGATGATCAAATTATAATATGAGCGATATTTTTAAAGACCTGCAAGGCCTCCTCGCCCGGATCGCGGATACGAGGGGGTTGCTTTGACCACGAAAAAAAGCGGTCGGAACTTTCCGCCATTGAAGTGGAAATGTCCGACGCGGATTTTTGGAAAAATACGAGCGCGGCGACCGCTACCT
The DNA here is from genome assembly GCA_023246535.1 of bacterium. Taxonomy (GTDB): domain Bacteria; phylum Patescibacteriota; class Patescibacteriia; order CAIQCM01; family CAIQCM01; genus CAIQCM01. Next base: position 13,448 of record JAHFIF010000016.1, on the reverse strand, counting down.
CGAAACGCGCCGGGGAGCTGCGCGCCGAACTTTTGGAATGGGACGCGCTTGATCGCGACGCCAAGGATTTGAACGAACTGGCCGCGCTGGCGGAAAAAGAAAAGGATGAGGAAATGGTCGCCGAGGCGCAAAAGACCTTTATTGGCTTGCGCGAACGTTTTGAAAAGTTGGAATTTTTCGTTTTGCTTTCCGGAAAATACGATCACGCCAATGCGATCATGGCGATCCATGCCGGGACTGGCGGCACCGAAGCCCAGGACTGGGCCGAAATGCTTTGTCGCATGTATTTGCGCTACGCCGAGCGGCGCGGATTGACCGCCCGGATCATCGATGAGAACCGGGGCAACGAGACCGGGATCAAATCGGTGACCGTTTCCATCGAGGGGCCTTACGCTTATGGCTACATGAAAAGCGAACACGGCGTGCATCGGCTGGTGCGCATTTCACCTTTTGACGCCGAGAAGATGCGACACACCTCCTTTGCGCTGGTCGAAGTTTTGCCGGAAGCACCGGAAGAAGCCGACCTGCAGATCGATCCGAAGGATATTCGCATCGACACCTATCTTTCGAGCGGCCACGGCGGACAAAGCGTGCAAACGACCTATTCGGCCGTGCGCATCGTTCATATTCCGACCGGGATAACCGTGACCTGCCAAAACGAGCGCTCGCAGTCGCAGAACCGGGAAACGGCGATGAAGGTGCTGCGCGCCCGGCTGGCGGCTTTGCGCGAGAAAGAGCGTTTGGCCGAACGCGCCGAGCTGCGCGGCGAATACCATGAGGCCGAATGGGGGAACCAGATCCGCTCCTACGTGCTGCAGCCGTACCGGATGGTGAAGGATCATCGCACCGAATATGAAACGAGCGACACGGTCGGCGTTTTGGACGGCAAGCTTGAGCCGTTCGCCGAAGCGTTCTTGAAATGGAGCCGGGAGAAGAAAAAAGGATAGTTGCGCCGCTATGATGATCGTAAAAAAACCGAATGCCAAAATGCTCGAAGAGACGGCCAAGCAATTGAAGCGCGGCGCGGTCGTTGTTTATCCCACCGACACCGCCTACGGCCTCGGGTGCGACGCGACCAATGCCAAAGCGGTCGCCAGGATTTTCCAGATCAAGGGCCGCGAGGCGCAGAAGGCGCTGCCGGTCATTGTTTCCGATTTAAAAATGGCAAAAAAATTTTTTGTTCTTGATGCCGCCGGCGCGCCGCTGGCCGCGCGCCATTGGCCCGGACCGTTTTCGATCGTGGTCGGGGCGAAAAAGGCGATCGCGAAAAAGGTTCTGTCCGCCGGAACGGCCGCCGTGCGCGTGCCCGATTCGGAAATGGCGCGGGCTTTGTCGGAATATTTGGGCCGTCCGCTCGTGGCCACCTCGGCCAATCTCTCCGGGCAGCCGGCCTGTTATTCGCTGCGGTCCTTTATGAAGCAAGCGGCGAAGATGAAGACGAAACCGGACATCGCCATCGACGCCGGAGCGTTGCGCCGGCGCCGTCCATCCACTATTGTTAGGATAGATGAAAGCGGGGAGATTGAAGTATTGCGAAAAGGCCCGGTAAAATTCGATATTTCCGCCAAAGGCGTATCAGCCTCGGGCTGACGACATTAAACATTCGATATTCGTCGTCTATGACCATCAGTGAAAGCATCAAACGTTTTTTCCCCGAGCACATGAACCAGCAGATGCGCGAGTTTTTTGTTTCCAGCGCCATCTTTGATTTTGGCGCGGGCATGGCCGCTATCTTCGAACCGATCTACCTGTGGTCCGTCGGCTGGCGCCTGCCGTCGATCATCATGTTTTACATGGCCGCTTACGCCTTTTATTTTTTGGTCGCCCCCCTTGGCGCTTCGTTCGCCCGTTCGCGCGGCTACGAACATTCGATCGCGCTGTCGACGCCGTTTCTGGTGCTGTATTATTTTTCACTTTTCTGGGTCCCGCACGGACAGATTTTCGCCGTGCTCGCGGTCATGTCTTTTGCCGCCTTTCGCATGTTTTATTGGCCGGGCGCCCGCTCGATCATGGCCAATTACTCGACTGACGACGAAAGCGGGCGAACACTGTCCGGACTGACCGCGATGTCGGTCGGCGCGGCGGTGCTGGGTCCGGTTGTCGGCGGGCTCATTGCCCAGCAATTCGGTTTTGCCGTGCTCTTCATGGTCGTTTCCGCCGTCATTCTGCTTTCCAACGTGCCCATGCTCATGACATCGGAAAAATTCGTGCCGCACACCTTGAATTATGTCGACTCTTATCGGCGGCTGCTGCATCCGGAATTAAGAAAATCCATCGTCGCCCATTTCGGCTACGGCGAAGAATTCATCTCCGATTTCATTTTGCCGATCTTCTTCCTAAGCTTTGTGTCGTCATATGTCGCGGTCGGCGCGGTGGCCACCATCGGCGGCGTGATCGCGATCGTGACGATCATCATTGTCGGCCGCATGACCGACAAGCACCATCGCCACCCGATCATGCGCGCCGGCGTGCTCATGACGGCGCTTTCCTGGGTGGTCAGGATCATCAGCATGAGTCCGCTGGGCATTGTCGTTTGCCAGGCGCTGTATCGCGTTTCCCGGCTGACCTCGCAGGTGCCGTTTTTGACGATCGCCAATTCCAAAGCGCGCGACTATTCGGTCATGAAAAGCTCACTTTTGTACGAAATGAGCCTGGTGGTCGGCAAGATCATGACGGCCGGCTTGACGCTTGTCGCCTTGGCTTTATTCCCCAATAATTGGGCCGCCATTTTCATTCTGGCCGCCGCCCTGACCCTTTTTTATGGCATCTTCTAGCGCCAGCCGCCCGCCGTTTCAGCTGTCCAAATTGCGCGGACAGCATTTTTTGACCGATAAGAACATCGTCGCCAAGATCGTCGCCGCCGCCGAACTGACGGGGAGCGATACGGTTCTTGAGGTCGGTCCGGGTTTGGGCGTCATGACCCGCGAACTGCTGCCGCGCGCGGCGCGCCTCATGGTCGTCGAGCTTGATCCGTTCTTTGTGAGCGAATTGAAAAAGGACTTTGGCGACGATCCGCGGATTGCGATCATCGAAGGCGATATTCTGCAGCTCAAGATCGCCGACTGTAATTTGGAGCCGGCCGGCTACAAGCTCGTCACCAACTTGCCGTATAACATCACCTCTTCTTTCCTAAAGAAATTTTTGCTCGAACCGCCGGCGCCGGAACGGATCGTGGTCATGCTGCAAAAGGAGGTGGCGGAAAAAATAACCACCAAGAATTCCGCCCAAGGCGGATCAGCCGCGGGCCGACAAGAACCGATTTCCAAGCCGTCCAGCCTCCTCGGGCTCATGTGTAATCTTTATGCCGCCTGCGCGCCGGTGTGCAACGTTTCGGCCGGCGCTTTTGCGCCCCCGCCCAAGGTCGAATCGGCCGTTATTTGCCTTAAGCCTTATTCAAAGGAAGGTTTTGCCGCCAAATGGGGGACGGATCGTGAATACGCCGAAGATATTATCGCCTTTGCGGCGCGGTTCTTCTCCGATCCCCGCAAAAAAATGTGCGGCATGCTGGGGAAAGGGCGGCGCGACGCGTGCAAGGCCGCGCTTTCCGCGATAGGGGAGGACCCCGACGCGCGTCCGGCAGCGCTGACGCTGGGGAAATGGGTCGAACTTTGGAAAAAAATGCGCTAAGAGTTTAGACAACCCGCACCGGCTCTGGTATAATTTCTCTCTAGCCTTTCTAGGAATATGCGCAGCGGATCGTCTCGTCCCATGGCAATTATCCTTTTTACGCTCATTGGCGCCTCGGCGCTGGTTTTGGGCGTGATGAGCACCAGTCAAAGTATTTTTAATCCGCTCAAGGTTGATCTGTCCGCCACCCAGCAATTTTCCGACGCCGTCAACGGGGGAAATACCGCCGCCGCCACGGCCGCGCTCAAAGCTAAAGATACCGACGGCGACGGCCTTTCCGATTACGATGAAATTTACATGTATCACACTTCGCCGTATATCAAAGATTCCGATTCCGACGGCATTCCCGACGGCACGGAGGTGAAGAATGGAACCGACCCCAATTGTCCCCAGGGACAGGATTGCGGCACGCCGTCGCCGGTTAATGCCTCGGCTTCGCCAAACGCCACCGGCGCTTCCGATGCCGAAACCTTGGATCAATTGATGAACGCCTATCAATCGGGGACGGGCGGCGGCACGAATGCCAATGCTCCCGCCGTTGGCACCGGCTCTATTCCGACCGCGGGCGTGGCCGATGCGGCGCAAATTCGCGCTTTGCTCAAGGCTCAGGGTTTGACGGACGACGTGCTCAATTCACTCGATGACCAAACGCTCGTTCAGATGTATAATGAATCCGCAAAGACCGTTAACGGTTCAATGCCCAATCTCGACGTCAATCAATAACCTGCGACCGACATGAATAATAATTTTAGAAAATTATCAGCCGCGGTTCTCGTAGTAGGATTCATGATCTTTGGCGCGATGTCGCTCGTTCCGGTGCGCGTTGAAGCGCAAATGGCGACCGCCTCCACCACGGTCGCCGACGTCCCCAAGCAGGTCGAAAGCATTTTGACCAAAATAAAGAATGCGGTTTTGAACGCGCTCAAATACTCGATGACCAACGCGGTGCTGACCGCTTCCGACACGGCGGCGCAGCGGATCGCCGCCAACGCCGCCACTTACATTGTTTCCGGCGGCAACGGCAAAAGCCCGCTCGCTTATATCACCGGTTGGAATAATTGGCATGACAACATCCTGGCCGATTCGGTTTCCGACTCGATCAACACGCTGTCGACCAAGTATCTTGGTTTTGGCATTTGCGCGCCGCTCAATCTCAGCCTCGACTTGCGCATCAAGCTCGGCATTGCCAGGCTCTACGCGCCCAAGCCCAACTGTACCGCGGCGCAGGCTTATAAATCATACGAGCAAACCAAGAGCAATATTCAGTCAGGGCAGTTTTTGTCCGGCATGAAGGTGAATTTTGAAATGGGAACCTCCGGGCTCTCCGTCGCTTTAAATACGCAGTATGCCGTCGTGAACCAGGCGCTCAACAAGACAGCCGCCGAGGAAAAACAGCGCTCAACCAGCCCGTTCAAGCCGTTGACCGACAAAATTTCCGGCAATGTCAAAACGCCGGCCAGCATGATCGAAGACGTCGCCAAAACGCCGAAGAACGAGCAGGAAAAAGCTGACGCGCTCAAAAAACAGGTGGCGATCAATAACATGGATCTGTGGGCGGCGGTTGGTACCAACGCGCTTAAAATATTCACCTCGACCTTGATGAGCAAGGCGATCGACAAGTATTTGAAGGGCGGGGTGCTGACCGGGAAGGATCTGCTTTGCGCCAGTTCCGAAGGAAAGAATTTCAATCTTTGCAAAGGGCTGGTCAACGAGACGGCTTCGGCCGGGTCGGCATCCGGTACGACCGACGCCGCTTTGGCTTCGGCATATTTTGCCGCCATCTTCACGCCGCCGGTTAACCAGATCGACGATTACAGCCCGCTGGGCGATCTGAGTTCGTGCCCGAGCAAAGAAGCGAGGGGGATTTGGAATTGCGTCATGGATCAGGGTTTTGTCAGCGCGCTTTCCGCCCAGGATGACGGGTATTTGTCGGTCGCCGACGCCGTTAAAAAGCCGGGCATGCTCCATGGCGATTGGCAGCTTATTCCGCCGAACGATACCCGCAATAGCGATCCAAATTGTTATACCAAGGGTTTTTGCTATTCCAATTTGGTAAAGTTGCGCCGCATGCGGATCATCCCCGTCGGTTGGGAATTGGCGGCCGAGGCTGCGGCGGCTATGCCCAACCCGATTACGTTGCAAAACGCCATGGATGCCTTTAATGATTGCAGCCCCGGCGGGCAGCTCGACAGCACGCACCCGCTTTGCCATTTGGTCGATCCTGACTGGATTCTTAAATTGCCGGTCACCCAATGCAAGGCGCAGGTGTATGGCCAAACGCTCGCCGCCGCGAATACCGCTGAGCGCGGGCAAGTTTGCGTTGATGCGCCGTCCTGCATTTCCGAGGATGGCAATGCCAATTGTACCGGCGGTTACGGTTACTGCACCCGCGAGCGCGGCGTTTGGCAGATTGCCGCGACTTCTTGTCCGGCACAATACGCGAGCTGCGACACCTTTACCAATCCCAAGGGAAAGGACCTTTCGGTTTTGAAGAACACTGTTGATTACGGAAAATGCGACGCGACGAACGCCGGTTGCCGTCCGTTTGTCGCCGTCGGGGATGCCAGTGGAAATTTTGCCAATGGGCAGCCGTCCGTTTACCTCAACAGCCAGGCGCCGGACTGCGACGCATCGTCGGCCGGTTGCCGCGCGCTTAACGCGGTCAAGACCGCCTCGACCGCCAACATTATTCCCAACCCGAGCTTGGAAACAACGACCGTGGCCGGAATGGCCGACAGCTGGACCAAGGATTGGGAGGGCGATCTTGGCAATGCGTCGCAATATCTAGTCGACGGGGTTTCGTCATTTGACGGCATGGCCAGCTATTTGAACGCGGGCGCGCTTTCATTGGGCGGGTATCATAACTTGAATAACACGGTCAACGTCGGGATCGAGCCCAATCAGATGTATACGTTTTCGTTTTACGCAAAAAGCGCCGGCGCCGGCAATCAGGTCGGCGAAGCGCGGATCAAGCTTTTTGATCGTCCGTTCGGATTAGGTCTCGGACCGACGGACATACCTTGCCCGTCTTATCCATCCGACCAATCGCCAAAGCCGACCTGTGTGCAGGATCTCTCGCTTTCGTCGTATGTGCCGACCTGCACGACGACGGCGACGAACGGCAGCATTACCTGTCCGGTCAACTCCGGCGGCGATTGGGGTCCTGAAAATGCCCATGGTCAGATTGATATGCGCTTCCCGTTGGCTGCCGGCTATGAGCGTTATGCGGTGACGTTTGCCACGCCGGAAAATGCGCACTATTTCGGGCTGTTTATGCCGGTGATCGGCGCGCCTTATTATCTTGATGCGTTCCAATTGGAAAAAGGCTCTACCGCCACGGTCTTCCATATTGGCGGCGCGGATAAATCCGGATTGAACGTTGACATTAAAACTCCGCCTGATTACTTGCACTGCACCGGCGAAGCGACCGATTCGGCCGCCTGCGCCCCGTATGCCAAAGTTTGCCGCCAGTCCGAAGTCGGCTGCGACGCCTTTACGCCGACCACCGGCGGAACGGTTATAACGGCGGTTACCTCATCCAACGATTCTTGTCCGAATCAATGCGTCGGCTATTCCACCTTTAAGCAAGAACCGACCCGCTGGAACGATCCGCGCTTCCCGCTTTACTTTATTCCTTCAACCGCCCGTTCTTGCGACATGGCGCAGGTTGGTTGCGATGAATTCACCGACCTGGCGGCCTCGGCCAATGGCGGCGAAAGCAAGTCTTATTACACTTACGTTCGCTCTTGCCGCCAACCGGACGCCGCGAGCGATGGCAACTACTTTACATGGGAAGGGTCGGACACCTCCGGCTACCAGCTTAAGTCGTATGTTTTGGTTAACGTCGTCGCCGCCGATAATACAATGGTGACGGTGCCGAATACGGCCGCGACCTTTGTCCTGTCCGCCACGCCCGGACCTAACCCCAATCCGCCCGGACCGGTTTATCTCAGGGGGACTGTGGTGGCCAATTGTACAAAGGATATTTATAACGGCACGAACGGTGCGGTTAAGAACCCGGACTGCCGCGAGTTCATTGACGCTGACGGAAATATTTTCTACCGTTTGCTTTCCGCCACCATCACGGCCACCACCGACTGCAAATCATTCCGCAAAACTTTGTCCTCAACCTTCGAGTGCACGGGCTCCGGCGGCATTTGGGATGACGGTACAAAAACCTGCGATTATTTTGTCCTGCCTTCGCAAAGCACCAGCTGTCCCGCTTCGGTTAACGGCTGCCGCGCCTTTACCGGGAACCAGGGGAATAACGTCCAAACCCTGTTTACTTCCGATTTTGAGAACGGCAATCTCGACAACTGGAGCAACGGCGCGGTTTCCAGCGAATCAACGTCCGTCGGCCAGCATTCTTATACCGTGGCCAATGCCACGGCCAGCCGTTCGTTAGTTGATGTCTTCTCGACGGCGAGTTCGATTTTGCACCAAGGGCGTTCATACACTTTGGTCGTTTGGGCCAAGGGCACGGGCAAGCTTGTCGCGTATCTTAACGCAAGGAATTTAACAACGGCGCAAACGGCCGCAAACGCCAATTATTTTGCCGGCGATTCGGCCAATAAAGTTTCAATCCAGCTTTCGTCCGAGTGGCAGCGTTATGAACTGGGTCCGGTCATTGCGGCCTGGGCGCCGGATGCGGCCGATACCTTGGTTTTGGGCGCGAACAGCGGCAGCGTTTATTTTGACAACGTGGCGCTTCGCGAAACGCAAAATCAATTTGCCCTGGTTACCGGTTCGTGGAAAACGCCGGCGGTTTGCGACCAAACCTCGGCCGGCCAAAGCCTGCCGCAAGCGCAGCTTAATTGCGCCCAGTACGCGAGCCAGGCCGCGAGCACGCAGGTCAATCTAAAATCGTTCGATCATTTGTGCCGCGCCGCCGCCGTCGGTTGCGAAGCGTTCACCGACACGCAGGGGACGGCCACGCCGTTCGCCTCCTTTGAGAACGCCGTTTGTACGCTGACGACCGCGGTTGACCTTAATAATTCCCGCGATTGCTTGTTCAACAATCAAACTGTTTGTTCGGTGTCCCCGGGCGAAACGTCTTGCCGCTTTAACTTTGACGGCGGAGCGAATCAGCTCACGACCACGGGCATTTACCAAATTACGGCCGCAGCCGATACCTTTGTCGTGCCGCCCGACTCGACCGAATACTTGATCAACGACGGAAACCATTCGTGCGATGCCGCCAGCGTCGGCTGTACGGCGTTGGGCGATAACGACCTGAATACCTTGGATGCCAGCGCGCACCGCGTGCCGTGGAAGGTCAATGGCAAGACGGTCTACAAGATCATCAATCCGGACAACCTGAAGACCCAGCTTTGCACGCAAGACGCGGTGAGCTGCACCGAATGGGTAACGCCGTCCGGGAACAAGTCTTACTTTAAGGATCCGGGCGATGCACTGTGCGAATACAAAGACAAGACCACGTATAATGGAAACACTGTTTCCGGCTGGTTCAAAAAAGGCAAAAACGTTCCGTGCGACCCGAGTTTCGTGATCGGCGGCACCTCGATGGGTATTTGGAAGAACCTGGACACCAAATTCGGGCCGGATAATTTTGCCGGCGTTTGTCCGACCGAACAAGCATCTTGCACCGAATTTACCGATCATGCCGACCCCGGGAAGGTTATTTCTCCGGCGGCGGTTGGCACGACTTGCCAGTATACGCTCAACCAAACGGTCTGCGGCGGTTTGTGGTGCGCGATCGATCCGTCGACCGGTGCCGTGACCGGCACCAAGTGCTCCGTTGAATTCGCGAGCGGTCGTCCGTTCTACTACTTGAACGATTCAAAGATAACCGACGCGACCGCGGCCTGCAGCGACCAGGGCGGCTTGCAGGTTTCGCAAAAGAAGGGCTGCTTGCTCTTGAATCAGACCGATAATCCGCAGAAGAATTACGACACCGTGGCGACTTATAAGGCCAGCGAGGCTAAGGGTTTTGCTTTGGTGCCGCCGGTGAGCACGCCGGGCGCCAATGACTCCAATATCATCCTCAAGGTTACTCGCGACCGCGTTTGTTCCGAGTGGTTGGAGTGCAATACCGAACAGACGGCGACCGATCCGACGACCGGACGCGACACGACCCGCTGTTTAAGCGTCGGTTCATGCATTAAAAAAGGCGCCGACGGCCGCTGTCTCACTTGGGGCCAGCTCGACACTTCCGCGCCCGCCATTTTGAATTCGGCAAACTACGCCAAACGAAACGTGACCTCATCGGGCAATGATTTTTCGGGCTTCTCGCTTCCGGATCATCTTCCGGTTGCTACGAATAAGCAAAGTGACGCCGCGCCGTACTTATTGACTGTCGACGGCAACAAACACGTCGATCAGTCGTGCGAAGCTTATCCTGAAGCTGATTCACCGTTCCCGCGTTCGGTATTAACCAACGGCGACCCGACCAGCCCGACATCCGGTTCGCGTCTTTCCGGATATAGCGCCGCTAACGTATGCGAGGGTGCAGATTGTGAATGCAGTTATCGCAAGGCCGTCTACGGCACGGTTGGAACACGTTATTACCCTGCCGATGCCGAAACAGGTACGAATAGTGATGGTACCAAAGGTCAAATCTACGATGCTATCTGTTCTGGTGGAAAATATGATGGTCAGGCCTGTAATCCATTGGCCACCGGTAATCGTGATGAATCATCCGATAATTTGAATCTTTCCTGCGACAGTGGTGCAAGCACTGGCGAATGTACGCCGTTTACAAAAGTTGATTCGTTGCTCGGTCAAAAAGGTTACTGTTTGGAACATGACAAGACATTGCAGGTTAACGGTACTTCCGACAGCAATGCTTGTATAACTTGGCTGCCAGTTGGTGCGGTTCAGGGGCAGGATACATCAAACCAATTCTTAACGGCTGCTTTTATCCCGAAGATAAATCAAGAACGTTATTGCACGGCCCCTGCTAAATATTGCCAGCCGCGCGATTGCGCTAACGGACCGAAAACTATCCCGATCTGCACGCTTTTGCAGAATGTTAACCTGGACTACCATTCGGCAACACCTTTCAATTATGAAAATGTTCAGTCCATCCCGGCCGCCGGCGGCGGATATACCATTCATCATAATAATGGTTGTTTCCAGACATGCAATGGTCAACCTTGCGAAGCAAGTCAAACGACCTATTGCGATGCGTTGATACATCAATATTGCACGGGTAGTGGCAATTCAAATACCATAGGGGTAGACAATATCAACTGCAGTTTAATGACCCAGGCGGTTCCCGGTTGTCAGGTGACGGATACCTCAGTTAACCCGGCTTCAACAAAAGTAAATCCGAACGATCCGTACTGCCAGCGCTTGCTTAGTCAGTGTAATGACTACGTGTCACACGCCAAACCTTTCTGCGATTACTTTGAAAGACAGGGTGCAAACCACAATCAGCAAGATGCTGGTTACGGACATGAGGAAAATGCTGCCACTTTTGCCGGTTCTTGGTGTGGTAGCTATAACGGCAGCGGTGCAACCGGTTACTCTCCGTACAGCGATTACGACTATCATGGCCGCACAACTGGTTGGATCCCGGCGGCTAACTATGACCGTTACGACAAGGCGCATATTGCGGCAACCAACGGTGCGGCTTATACACTTGCCGACTGTTCGTCCGCTGGAACAATTGGCGGTGTGACGGGTTCTATTAATCAGTTTTGCAGCAGTGATTCCGATTGCGCGAGCGGTTTGTCGTGTATTCCTGCAAATGATTTGAGCGTTAATCAGACTGAATATACGGCGCAAGAAAGCAATGAACAGCTGACTTACACCACCAACGGTGTTAACTTAAGCGGGGCAGACGTATTAAGTTACTCGACAATACCTGACTATAAGGTGATTTTCCCCAAGATTCCTACACCTGTTCCTTCGCCATTGCCTAAGTTGCCCGTTCCTCAGGATACTGACTATGTCGGTTCGACCCATACCTTCTTTGGAGGGTCGTCTAACGGTTTTGGTTTGCCGGTCTTAAGCTCGCCTGCGCTCGAATTTACAGTGTCCAAAGAAGGCGCTTCCGGCGACATGCTTACTGTTAATACAACTTCCGGTTGTTTGGATGGTTCTGGTGGTACTTCGGCGCCATGCTACCCGACCAACATAAGCCCGCGATCGAAAGGGATTGGATCGTCGCGCATGAACCCGTATCCAAACGACTTGATAGGATTTTACCGCTATGGGAAGAATGACGGTTCTGGAACAATGACCGTAGATTATGATCTTGTTAAACCAAAGGTGCTCCTAACGAGTCAAATAGATCGTATAACCGTTAAATTTTTATCAAACGGAAACGACGGTCTTTGTCAGTATCTCCCCAATCAAAATGGAAACGATTACTTATCAGGTACGTGCAAGAAAAAGGTAATGAATATCTCAGCTGGTTTACCGAGTAATTTCGAATCCGTTACGGACAGTACTTACGGTTATCTGCGATCCAGTGGTTATAGCAATAGCGATGATGAGAATTTCTCAAGCAACGGTGTGGCTTATATCGTGCTCACCGCAGGCAATAATTGGTCATCGCAAGTTTCCAGCGGCGAAGGTACGTTTAGGGTGAGTCTGCGTCTGTCGGATAATAATCCGTCCCGGGTGCAGGGGGTTACAATTGATGCTACAGATAATGATTCGCGCGGTTATGTATACTTACAGTCGTTCGACGTCGCGCTCAACGGGCGGATGTGCGGTTTGGCGACCTATGTCGGTTCTTCAAACCCGTTCGCTGACCCGTTTGCTGCTCCGGTAACTGGAAAGGATTTTGCGCCGGTTGCGTATACGAATTCTGTGAATGCCAAAAATGACTATGTGTTTGGTGGAAAACAAATCTTTATCACTCCAAGAATTGTCAATACTCCACCAGGCTTAGCAAAAATTAGTTATCAATGCAGTCCATGGGGTGCATTCACCACATCTTCGCCGCCCGGCTATGTTAATGAACAGCGTTCAGACAAGACGGGTGCTTGTCAGCTTAACCAGGGTACATTGTATTCGTCCCAAGGCGACGCGCAACAGCTTTTTGCCAGAGGTTGGTCTGGGCAGTTTAACGACGCAACCAACAACTTTGACATTCCGGGACCTGGTGCGCAGCCGTATTCGCCGACGGCAAATACGCTACCCGCGCCGACTATTGATGCCAGTCATCTTACAATCAACGGCCAGCCGTCTTATGTCTTTGGTACCGGCAGCGTCCGCGCCTCGCTCAAGTTCTATGCGCAAGCCGATAGCGACCATATGCCGATTCGCACCGTGCGCATCAATTGGGGTGATTTTTCCACTTCGGTCGAACCGGGCAACGTTAACTTCTATAAGAACCATATTTCGCCGGAAGCAGGCGGCTGCGACGGCAGCGGTTTTGGAAAAGTTTCGCCCGATGCCTGCACGACCGATCCGTTCGTCTACACCCACGTTTACTCCTGTACCAATCCGGGAACGGTTCTTTCAACCACCCGCGCCGCTTCGCTGGCCGCCGCCGCCGGTGCAACCAATGGTTGCGTCTTTACGCCGACCATTACCATCATCGACAACTGGGGTACGCCGAGCCAGTCGGTTGCCACCATGCCGCAGGTTGTCGTTGCGCCATAAGCATCTCGTTAGAAAATTAAAAACCATCCGGACTCCGGATGGTTTTTAATTTATCGAACTGGCGTCGTGCTGGGATATTGGTATGAAAAAGAAAAAGACCCGGGATGCTTTCCCGAGTCACGGCGGCTGGTTACGCCGATTTGTGTTGGTTATTGGCAGGCGGCGATTTTTACAGGATTCGCTCCGTCTTGCCATGTTGGTACGTTGCTGTTGGTGAGGTCAATCCTCTTCACTGCTTGGTT
>JAHFIF010000080.1:1791-5523 GCA_023246535.1 bacterium | reverse complement strand
ACACCTCTTTCTCCCGCTCGCAAGAAGGGATCGGCTTGGGCCTGTATACCGCCAAAATGATCGTCGAGGCGCTGGGCGGAAAGATCGGGATTAAGGACCAAACCGGGCGCGTGGCGACCTTCTGGTTCACCTTTCCGATCGCCTAGGATCAACTGGACAAATTTTGCGCATATGCTATAGTTCTTACTCGAGCCCGCAAGGGCTCTTTTAAGAATCAAAAAAGCCCTATGGCTAGCAAAATTACCGCTTATTTTACGCAAACCAAAGAGGAGCTCTTGCGCGTTTCTTGGCCCGCCCGGGAAACGGTCATTAAGCACACCCTGCTCGTGGTCGGCATTTCGCTGGGATTGGCCGTCATTCTTGGCGGCGCCGATTTCTTGTTCACTTACGGCCTGACTAAAATCATTACGCGCTAAATCGTTCCTTTCCTAATATATGCCTAAGCAAACAATACAACACGGGCGGCGCTGGTACGCGATCCACACCTATTCCGACTACGAGGAGAACGTTTCCGAGAACCTGAAACAGCGCATCGACTCCATGGACATGGAGGACAAGATCTTCAACATCCTCATTCCGAAAGAAAAGAAGATCAAGATTAGGAACGGCAAGCGCAAGGTCATTGAAGAAAAGATCTTCCCCGGCTACGTCCTGGTTGAGATGGTTGTGACCGACGATTCCTGGTACGTGGTGCGCAACACGCCGAACGTCACCGGTTTCATCGGCACCGGCACGACGCCGACCCCGATCGCCGACGAAGAGATCAAGTCGCTGCAGAAACGCATGGGCGTCGACGAGCCGCAGTACAAGATCGACGTCGAGATCGGCGATCCGGTCAGGATCAGCGACGGACCGTTCAAAAACTTCGAAGGCAAAATTGCCGAAGTCGACGCCGAACGCGGCAAGATCAAGGTTCTGGTCAACATGTTCGGACGCGAGACCCCGGTGGAACTTGACTTCCTACAAGTAAAGAAGATATAACCTACCTATGGCCAAGAAAATCAAGACAATCGTAAAACTGCAGATCCCTGCCGGCAAAGCCACTCCAGCGCCGCCGGTCGGTACGGCTTTGGGTCCGCATGGGCTTAATTTGGGCGAATTCTGCACCAAATTCAACGCCGCGACCAAGAACATGGGTGACGATATCGTCCCGTTGGATTTGACGATCTACGAGGACCGCACCTACTCGATGAAGCTCAAAACCCCGCCCGCCTCCAGCCTCCTTATGAAGGCCGCCGGCATTGCGAAGGGTTCGGGCAAGCCGCTCTCGGAAAAGATCGGCAAAGTGAAAAAGTCGCAGGTGCGCGCCATCGCCGAACGCAAGCTCCCCGACCTCAACACCACCGACGTCGAAGCCGCCATGCGCTCGATCGCCGGCACTGCCCGCCAAATGGGCCTGGAAGTCATCGAGGGCTAAAAACAAATTTTAAACACCCTCCCGTGCCAACGGGCGGGTGTTTTGTTTAAGGCGGCAACCATTGACATTTTCGCCAATTTGGCGTATATTATCCGGCTGGATGTTTTGGCAATTAATGACCAGTTCTTGAAAAAGGAGATGCGATGTCCGGAATAAAAATTCAGCCGAGATTCGTGCTTTTCGTCAAATGGGCCTGGCTTGCCGTCATAGCCGTCTGTTTCTTGATCCTCGCGGGTACGGTCGTCGTCCGGCTGCTGCAAAAACTTTGGCAGGTATGGGACACAGCAGCAGTGTTGAACGCCTTGGAATTCGGATTCCTGTCCATGTTCCGCTCGTTCGTGAACGGCGCCTTCGTCCTCACGGGCGGGATCCTGCTCGTCTGGCTCATCTGGTCCGCCGCCGCGCGCTGGGTCTTCGACGGCCTGCGCCGGCCAAAGTTCCCGGCCAAAACCTTGATTGCGTCTTTGGTCGCCGCGCTCGTTCTGGGCGCCGTGCTCTTGCCGGTCGATTGGCGATACAACAACGCGGCCAAAACCGCGCTGGCGCCGCTCGCCGAACAATTCACGGAAAAGTCCGGCTGCGACAACTCGTCCTGCTGGGCCGATGACAACATCCTCGTGGCACGCGACCGTCTACTGGCGACCATGAACGCCAGCCGCGTGCATGGATGGTCGGTTCGCAATCCGCTCGGCGAAGGCACCGTCTACAACACCCGCGCCCTCTATTTCTGGAGAAACCCGTTCTTCCCGCTCTTATCCAACTGGTAAGACAAACCAACACCGACCCCAAAATCACAGCGATCAGCTGGTTTGCGGGGCGGTGTTTTTTCATTGGCCTTGGCCCGGGCGATATCGCAAAATAACAAAACGCTATATAATTGAATAATGAGTTGAATTAAAACCGTTTTTCTTAAAAAACAATCCTTAACCCCTCACATATGTCCAAAGCCACGCAGGTCATCCGTTCGATCTATTTCTACGCCGTCTCGATCATCGCCCTTTTCATGCTCGTCTTTTCGGCGGTTGATCTGATCAATCTCGGTCTCAAAACCTGGGTGTTCAAGAATGCCGACCCGATGTACAGCCGCTGCATCCCCGGGAGCGCGAGCGCGTACAGCGCGCCCGTGGCCGCGCCGGAAGGGAAAAGCGTCGACCCGTACGTCGGCCCGACCCAGGCGCAATGCGACATCCAGAACAAGCAGAGCGAAGAAAACCTGACTCGCCAAAACCAAAGCTCGGCCGTGCGCGACCTTTCAATGTTCGTCGTCGCTCTTCCCCTCTTCCTCTTTCATTTCCGCATCGTGCAAAAAGAATGGAAGGAACGGAAAGAAGCCTAGCCAAAGAAATAAAAAACCGCCGCCAAGGATCGTCCCTGGCGGCGTTTTGTTTTGTGCGCCGATATCAGACCTTCCACGTGTGGTCGGCATCCTCGACAAAGGTCTGAACGGCTTCAAGGTGCCCGTTCGTTGAAATGGTCACGGTCCGGACGATCCAGCCGTTTGGAACGCTGAGCCGCGCCGAGCGGACCTCGCCGCCTTCATAATGCTGATTGGACTCGTTCAATTTTTCCCACATGTTCTTTCCTTTCTGCGTTTCATGAGCGGCCCGATGCCTGCTTGGCCAGCGCCGCCAATTCCATCCCATTGGTGCCGAGCCGATCCCAGGTGACCGAGCCGTTGGAAGCGGCAATCTCGTTCGCAATTGCGAGCTGCCAGCCGTTTACCGTTTCCGGCGGCAATCCCTGCTCCAGACGCAAGCGCCGGATCAAGCCTTTGAGGAAACGGACGACGGTCGACGTTTCGAAGGTCGGCAAGTCTTCCTCTTTGAGGCGCAACTCGCCCCAGTCGATACCGTCGTCGCGAACCGCTTGCGCAATGTCGACAACCGCTTGCACGGCTCGCGAGCGCGGCAGCCCCTTCGTCCGCATGGTATCAATGAGCTTCAAGAGCTCTTCAAGCTTTTTGGCCCTGTCGGCGTTGCGGCGTTCCGCGAATCGATACAAGGCGTCTTGTGCCATTCGACCGTTAGCCATTTTATGACCTCCTTAATTGGCGTGATTTTGAGAAGAACGAGCGAAACTGGATATTACCAAAACCCGTCGCCGCGTCAAGAAACCGCCCGGTCCTTGCCAAAAAAACGGCTTTGCGCTAATATATCGCCATAACGGATGTGGGAGCCACAGCACCATGTAAGGTGCACGGCGCTAATACCACGTCATGAGCCCTCAGACGGACCCATGGCGGTCCGTTTCTTTAATTCATGGGCGTTTCCTCGAGGCTTAGCCTCGAGGCTAAGCCTCGAATATAATCCAATATG
>JAHFIF010000080.1:0-1781 GCA_023246535.1 bacterium | reverse complement strand
AGAAATTTGTCGAAGCGCAAAAGCTCATCGACTCGAAGAAATCTTATTCCATTGAAGAAGCGGTCGCTTTGGTCAAAAAGACCTCGGTCGCCAAATTCGACGCGACCGTTGAGATCCACGCCAAGCTCGGCATCGACCCTAAGCAGGGCGACCAGCAGGTGCGCGGCACCATCTCGCTCCCCAACGGCACGGGCAAGAGCAAGAAGGTCGCGGTCTTCACCGCCGCCGCCGACAAAGAAAAGGATGCCAAGGAAGCCGGCGCCGACCTCGTGGGCGGCGAAGACCTTATTGCCACGATCGCCACTTCGGGGAAGGCTGATTTTGACGTCGCCATCGCCACCCCGGACATGATGCCTAAGCTCGCCAAGGTCGCCAAGATCCTCGGCCCGAAGGGTTTGATGCCGAACCCGAAAACCGATACAGTGGGAGTGAACGTTAAGGCCATGGTCGCCGACCAGAAGAAGGGCAAGGTCGCCTTTAAGAACGACGATACCGGCAACGTCCACGCCATCGTCGGCAAGGTTTCCTTCGACGAAGCCAAACTCCTCGAGAACGCCACGGTTTTCATGGACGCGCTCAAGAAAGCCAAACCGTCGGCTTCCAAGGGCAACTTCATCATGAAAGCCACGATGACCTCGACCATGGGTCCGGCCATCGTCTTCATCGCGTAAACGCGACGCATCAACGTTAAATATTAATCCCTAAAAAATTAATAATTTAATATTTAACGTTTAACCTTTGTTCCGGCGATTACGGTATGCAAGTCACCATCAAACGCATCGATAAAACGCTGCCGCTCCCCCGCCATGAAACGGCGGGGGCGGTGGCATTCGATCTGGCGGCGCGCGAAACCGTGACCGTCGCCCCGGACGCAATCGTGCTCGTTCCGGCCAACGTCATTGTCTGCACCCCGCCGGGCTACATGCTGATGATCGCCGCGCGTTCGTCGCTGGCCCGCAAAAAAAATCTCATTCTTCCCAACTCCGTCGGGATCATCGATCAAGATTACTGCGGCCCCGACGACGAGTTATTGATCCAGCTTTGGAATATTGGCAAGACGCCGGTTGTCATCGACCGCGGCGAACGGATCGGCCAGGCCTTGTTCGTCAAGATCGAGCGCGCCGAATGGAACGAGGTTGAGACGATCGAAGGCGCGAGCCGCGGCAGTTTCGGGACGACCGGCGGCTATGCCGGTTCGTCGCCAAACTGAAGACATTTTGGTGAATTAGACATTAGAAATTAGACATTAACAACCAAGGATATGACCCATCCTGCCACGCTTTTAAAAAACTCTTGGCGCGCTTACGCCCGCGATTTCCGCGCTTGGCTCATCTTGACCGCGCCGCTCGCCGGCATTGCCGCGCTGGCCATATTTTTCGCTCTCATGTTCCAGGGCCAGCCGGTCGCGTTGCATGATTTGGCTCCTGGAATGCGCGTCGTGGCGCTCGTCGGTTTTTTCGTCGCCATTGCCGCCATTATTGTGATCGCCCGCATTTTTACGACGGCCGTTATCGTTTCCTCCTACCGCTCGCTTAACGGACAAAAGGTCAACATTAAAGAGTCGATCCTGGTCGGCTGGCGGACTTTTTGGCCGATCCTCTGGGTGGCGATCCTCCGCACCCTCATCGTTTTGGGCGGCCTCATCCTTTTCATCGTTCCCGGCATCATCTGGGGTTTGCGCTATTCGCTCGCGGTCCAGGCGGCGGCGATCGAGGGCAAGCGCGGCATGAACGCGCTGCACCGCAGCCAAGACCTGACGCGCGGCAAGCTCCTGGAAACGC
>JAHFIF010000079.1 GCA_023246535.1 bacterium | reverse complement strand
CCGGCGGCGACAGGTTGGTACGGCGGGTTATTGCGGTCTTGGGCGAAATCGTGACGGTTGTCGTGATCTTTTCTTTGGCTTTGGCCGGATCCGGATTTGCGGCGCTAACCGTCAACGAATTGCCCGTTATCGAAACGACGGTTCCGCGCAGCAATTGACTGACCGGCACAGCCGGCTGACTCCCGGGATTCGTGACGTTCGGGACATTCGGAACGTTCTGAGCGGAAACCGCTGCCTGATCGTCGGACGGGCATTGCGCCGGAGCCGATAATTTGCTGAAGGCATAAGCGCCGATCGCGCCGCCGATCAAAAAAGCGACGATCGTGACAGGAACCAAGGGCGCTAAACGCATGTTTTTCATACTTGCCATAGAAAATATTTAACGGGTATTGATCCGTGCTCGCAGAATTCAACCGCCAGACAAAAGCCCGGCGGTTGTCCTGATTTAAATCTTATTGCAATACGCTTCCTTCCCCTGGTCTTTGATCTTGGTGATGAACGAGCCGTTCGGACAGGAGCATTCGCCGGTCGCCGGGCACTCGATCCATCCCGAGCCTGTCCCCCACTTGTTGTTTTCCGCGTTCAAGTCGCCGTCAACCGTTACCGAACCGTCTTTGTCAATTTTAAGCGCCATCTTGTCGAGCTGTTGAATACCCTTGATCAAATCCGGAATGATCGCCGAATAATTGATTGTTAGAGGATCGCTCGAAACATCGCCGTTGGCATTGCCCTTTACGACTTGCGGCAAAACCGTTTGAACTTCCTGCGCGATCAAACCCAGCTGTTCGCCATAGTGCGACGGGTCATACTTCCACTGATACGTCACCGGCTTAAGCTTCTCGATGACCGCAAGGCCATGATTATCGTCCATCGCCTGGATATCCTTCTTCAGGCGGCGATCCGAGGTCGCATAAGCGCCGCTATACGCGATTGAGGCGGAAAGATAGTAAGAGTTGGTCCCGTTGGCGGTATAGAAATTGTAACCGGTGCTCGCGCCGGGGTAACGGTTGAAAAAATCAACTTCCGCTCCGCCGCCCGTTCGGTTCCAGCCGACGGTAAGACCGCCGTCGTAACCGGTTGCCGGCGTACCCTGCGTGTTATAGATGAACGAGGCATAACCGTAAATGGCCAAATGGGTGCCGGCGCCGTTCCAGGCGCCAGACGAACTGGCTCCGCCGATGCGCACCGTGCGGTCTGAACCGCCGTTGTTAGGCCCGATGCCCCACCAATCGGATGAACCCCAGTTTCCAAGATATTGCGCCATGGAACCGTATCCCGAAGACATGTATGGCGCAGTCGAGGTTGTCGAAGCGTTATAGTTGGCCGCGCTGACGTTATTGGTCGAGTACACGTACGCGCCCTGGACCGTGCTGCCTGATGTGATCGAACTGCCCGCGTATATCTGGTTAGGCGTATAAAGCCCGTAGGTTGGACCGCTAGCCCAAATGCCGTAGCTGTTCGTACTGGTCGCGCTCAGACCGAACCCCGATGTCGACGATGCATCGACGCCGTCGCTCGTGGTTCCTGATGCCGTGACGCCGCCCGTACCAATGGCATTCACCGCAAAGGAGCCCCCGCTCTTGGCGTACACCGCATTGCCATTACCGGTGTTGTAGGCATAGATACCGTACGAACTCATCCCAGCGCCTTGGGCATAGACGCCGCCGCCGCCCGCCCCCGAAGTGTTAATGCCGTAAACGCCATATCCGTTATATACCGAGCTAGAGCCGTAGACGGCAGCCCCGGCCGTAGACGAGTAGCCATTGGTGGCATAAATGGAATAGGCCGTTGAAGAGGTCGCTACATGAAGCGGGTAACTTGGGCTGGTCGTACCAATGCCAATACCCGACCCATTGTCATAAATAAGCGAATTGATTATGCCGGTGCCGGAATTGAACTTGGGGACATAACCCGCCGTGCAGGTTCCGCCGCAGTTCATGTTACCGCCGCCGCCCGACACTGTTGCCCAAGTGGTCGTGCCCGAACCGTTGGTTTGCAGGTATTGTCCGCTGCTGCCAGCCGTGGTCGGCAGCGTGAGCGTCCAGGTTCCGGCCGCGGCGGCCGGTTGCATGGTGACCGTGCCAGAACTGCTGCCGGCAAAGGAAATATTGCCAAGCTTGGTGCCGGCGGTGCCCAAAGTGAGCAGAGCGCTCGGCGAAGTGTTGCTGATACCGACCGCCGTACCGCTGTCGTAGATGAGCGAGTTGGAAATGGAAGAGGCCGAAGCAAATTTGGTCACGTAGTTGGTAGTGCAAGTTCCGCACGTGATACCGCTCGCACTGGCGGCAGCCCACGTAGTTGTGCCGGAGCCGTTGGTCTGCAGGAAGTAACCGCTGGTGCCAGCCGTGGTCGGCAGCGTGAGCGTCCAGGTTCCGGCCGCGGCGGCCGGTTGCACGGTGACCGTGCCGGAAGTGCTGCCGGCGAACGAAATATTGCCAAGCTTGGTGCCGGCGGTGCCGAGAGTCAAAAGTGCGCTGGGGGCGGTATTGCTAATGCCGACCGCCGTGCCGCTGTCATACATGATCGAGTTGGTCTCGGCGAAAGCGGAACCGAACTTCGACATGTAGTTGGCCGTGCAGGTGCCGCTGCAGACCGAGGCCCAGGTCGCATTTCCCGCTCCGTCAGTTTGCAAAAATTGATTGGCCGTTCCGCCGCTGGCCGGAAGCGTAAAGGTCCAAGTGCCGGCGGCTGCCAAGGTGTCGAGCGTGACCACGCCGGAGGTGACGCCGGCCATGGTGAGCGTGCCAGCTCTTGTCCCGGCCGTACCCAACGAAAGCGAGGCGGTCGGCGCGCTGTTGCCAATCCCCACATTGCCGCCGGATGGCTGCAAGATTATATAACCTTTGGTGGCGTTGGAAGTTGAATCGATCGTCATGTTGCCGCTGGCCGTAGAGTTGCCGTAAAGCGTGAAGCCGGCGGCGACTTCATTGGCTGTCCAGGGAGTTTGCCCGCCACCGGAAACAGTGGCCCAAGTGGTCACGCCTGCGCCGTTGGTTTGCAGCACTTGTCCGCTGGTGCCGGCCGAGGTCGGGAGCGTGAGCGTCCAGGTGCCGGCCGCGGCGGCCGGTTGCACGGTGACGACACCTGAGGTGTTGCCGGCCATGGAGAGCGTTCCGAGCGTCGTTCCGGCCGTGCCGATCGTGAGCAGGGCGCTTGGGGCAGTATTGGCAATACCGATCTGGCCGCTGGGGCTGACATACAAACGCGTTGTTCCGGCCGCAACCGGATCGCCGCCCAGGGCGTTCCCCTGCTTAATGACAAAGTCGCCGGCGGTTACCGAGTTGGTGAGGAGCGCCCAGTCGCGGGCAGCGGCAACGCTGCTGGTGTTACGGAGCGTGATGCCGGTGTTGGTGGCGCTGGTGGAAGAGCTTTCAAAATTGGCGATCGCGCCATTGGCGACGTTCGCGAGAATGTCGAGCGTGTACGACGGCGCAACGCCCATGCCGAGCTTGGAGCCGGGGTACATGTAAACGTTGCCGTTGAAGTCGCCGGCATAGCTTGCGGCGTTCCCGGTGGAGGCGTACAAACCAACGCCGGTTGCCGATTCGCCGGAAAGACCGAAGCCCGCTCCATTATCGGCGCCGCAAACTTTGGCGCCGGTACAATTGGCGTCGGCCGTGCCGGCCGTATCGTATCGTCCTTTGCCGGTCAACCACGTGTCGCCGGCCTGAGCGGCAGCGCTCTGCGCCCAAACCGGACCATTGATCCCCGTCATGCTTGGCGGATTGACGGCCGGTTCGGACCAGGTCAAAGCCAAGGTGTTCTTGATCGCGAACCCAAAAACCGCGAGCACGCCCGCGACCACAACAAGTGCCGCGGCGCGGAAAATTAGAAAAGAGTTCTTGGACCGCTTCGATCCAGAACGCTTGATTAAAGGATTCATGGTCATAGGACTTTTGTTAGTTGATTTTATTATAGCACAACAGACATATCCACAAAACACTTAGGCCTGAACAATAAAAAAACGACCGTGCGGCCTAAGCCGAACGGTCGTTACTTTGGTTTATTTTTTTAATTTCGCCATTTGCTCCTTCAATTCGCTGATCTGCCGCTGCAACTCCTTAACGTCATTATCATGCGCTTGTTTTTGGTCTTCAATTTCCTTCTGCTGTTCCTGAATGGCGCTCACCATCGGCGAGATCAGGCTGCTGTAGCTGATCCCGAGCATGCCGTTGATGCCGGCGGTCACCACGTCCGGCAAAACTTTTTGCACATCCTGGGCGATGAAACCATATTGTTTACCCGCGCCGGAAGTTTTATTTTTCCAGTCAAAGCTGACCGGTTTCAACTGACCGATAATGCTCAAGCCGTCTCCCCCATCGATCGGATTAATATTTTCTTTCAAACGGCGGTCGGAACTGGAAACCAAGGAGCCGTTCACATAAAGCGACCCGGCGGTAATGTTGGTTCTGGTAATTGAAGTGTTGCCGATCACGACCATGTTCGAAGCCGTCACCGTCGCGCCGTTGCCGATGGCGGTCGCGTTGGTCACCGAATCGGCGCTCGAGGTCGCGCCATTTCCCAAAAAGGTGCTG
Organism: bacterium; assembly: GCA_023246535.1. GTDB lineage: Bacteria > Patescibacteriota > Patescibacteriia > CAIQCM01 > CAIQCM01 > CAIQCM01. Next base: position 1,050 of record JAHFIF010000079.1, on the reverse strand, counting down.
TAGGTAACCGAGTGCAAGTTCGGTCCGCCGGTATTGTATCCGGCGTTATACCCGACCGCGGTATTGTTATTACCCGTATCGTTGATGTAGAGCGCGGAATAACCCACGGCCGTATTACTGCCGGCCGAGCCGCTGTTCAATGCCAGGTTTCCCACCGCGGTGTTGGAAGAACTGGTGGTATTGCTATAGAGGGTTTGCACGCCGATCGAGACGTTGTCATGACCGGTCGTGTTGGCGTACAAGCTGATATAACCAAGCGCCGTGTTCGACCCGGCGGTTGAGCTGGTGTAGAGGGTGTTGTATCCGTAGGCGGTATTACCGGTGCCGGTGGTATTGCTATAGAGCGCGCCGGTGCCGACCGCCGTGTTGTTGGCGCCGGACGAGTTTGAACGCAGGGCGTTATAGCCGGACGCAACGTTGTTATAACCGACGCCGTTCCCCAAAAGCGCATTGAGTCCAACCCCCGTATTGTTGTAACCCGTTGAATTCGTCGTGAGCGCCGACGCGCCGATTGCCGTGTTGCCGTAACCGGTCGTATTGGCGACGAACGCGCTGGCGCCGACCGCCGTATTCTGCGTGCCAGATGTGTTGGCAAACATGGCCTGGTCGCCGACCGCTGTGTTCAGCGTGCCGGTGTTAGAACCGCCGGTCGAGACGCCGATGAACTCGCTGGTTTTGGCGTGATCAAAATTGATGAGCCCGGCGACTTGCAATTTGTTATTCGGCGTCGTCGTGCCAATGCCGACGTTGCCGCCGGTCGGGTTCAAAATGACATAGCCTTTGGTCGCATTCGAGGTCGAATCGATCGTCATGTTGCCGCTGGCCGTGCTGTTGCCGTTAAGCGTGTAGCCGGCCGCGTTGATCGCGCTGGCCCAAGGAGTTTGCGCCCCGCCGCCGCCGGGCGTCACCCAGCCCAACGTTCCGGTCGCATTTGTTGTTTGCAAAACTTGCCCGCTCGCGCCGACCGCCGCCGGAAAAGTCAAAGTGTATGACGTCGTAGTTGCCGGCGCGGAAAAACCGACATATCCGGAAGTAGCCCCCTTGATTTGA
>JAHFIF010000015.1 GCA_023246535.1 bacterium | reverse complement strand
TATCTCTCCGAGAGGTTATTGGTGCTTAGCACCAAGACTGACTCGGAAAAGGAGAATGCGATGGACATCGGACATTTCAGCAAGAAGCTAGATCTCTATTCAACGACGAACAACGGAACGATTGCTGTTTGGCCCACCCGCGACGGAAGACTCGCGAGCTTGGTCAAGACGACTGCATGTGGCAAGGAGCGATGCTGGATTTTCGCCGATGCCAGTTCTGATCTTCGTGATCGTGACGGCAACGAGATCGTCGACCACCATACGCGCGGAGTAGTCTGTGGTTCCTTTGCAGAAGGCCAGGCTTTCTTAGCGTGGTGCGCCGGCTTCCTCGAGGTTGGTCATCGTGGCTACTCTGGGGATGGAGTCGGGTTCGTGCCCCTTTCAAATGGGCAACGCGCCCACGGAAGCCTCAATGAGCCGCGTTCCAGTTCACGTCCCGCTGCCGATTGGGCCTTGGAAGAGCTCAAGTATGTACGCGTCGATTTGCCGAAGTTGGAAGCTCTTCAGAGGATGATCGAATCGTCGGTCTAGCGAAAGAACGCCGCACACAAACGGGGACATAACCCGTTTCGTCACAGTGGCCGGTTTCCGAAAGGAGACCGGCCATTTTCTTTTCTGGATTCCTCGTCACCGCCTCTGGTGGGATCCCGCTGTGGCGGGACTTTCGCGGGAATGACAAAAAGAAAAACCTTCTCAACGCGAGAAGGTTTTTCAAGTAGCCCCAACCGGATTTGAACCGGTGTACCTGGAATGAAAATCCAGTGTCCTAGGCCGGGCTAGACGATGGGGCCGTACCTAGTTATGAGTTGCGAGTTGTTTGTTTGCAGTACGTCGACAAAAGCTATTCTTGCACGAAATGAAAGTTCTTTCAAGAGGGGATATTAACCTATGTTAAGTAATATTGACAAAATGCTTAACATAGGTTAATATAGAGGAGTATGAAAGACTACTACACCACGGCTGAAGCGGCGAAGATATTGGGGGTTAGCCGCGTTACGGTGTTTCAAAGGATCAAAGCGGGGAAGCTCGAAGCTAGGCAGTTCGGGCGTAATTATAGTATTCCCGCCTCGGCCTTGCCGCTTGACGGTGGCAAGTTGAAAATTGAAAAGGACGATGATTTGCGCGCGGCGGTGAAGCGCGTGGTGCGCGAATACGGCACGACACTTAAGAAGCTGGGCTCCGAATAGTATGATCGCGTTGCTCACGATCGACGACATTAAGACGGTGGCGCACGCTTTGGCGGAGGCGACCATGAGTTGGAGCGAGCCGATTCCGCCGTTTCGAACGCGTTACCCGGAAAGGTTGGAATCGTGTCTGGCGACAATGTCGCAAACTTTTGACGGCAAGCCTTTGTACCCGGGCATCAATAACCATGCGGCCATCTTGTTCTATTTGATGGTTAAAAATCATCCGTTTCAGAACGGGAACAAACGGATCGCCGTTACGACGCTTTTGGTTTTTCTTTTTCAAAACGGCAAGTGGCTTAAGACCGACGAACAGGGCCTGTATAATTTTGCCGTTTGGGTCGCCGAATCGCCGTCGGAGCTTAAGGACGAGACGGTCTATGCGGTCGTTAAATTCATTGAGAAAAACATCATTGAAGCGTGAGTGGAAAGTCATTTAAACGGTCGAATAAAAAACCGGACAGCCGATTGTCCGGTTTTTGCGTGGCGTGACGGATGGTCAGTTGATTCGGTGCGGCGCGTTTTCGTCGTTGTCGGTTTTAGCGCCCGGCCAGTAGGACAGGTCGGTTGGCTGGACGGTTCCGGCTTTGCGGATCGCGATCTCGAGCAGGTCGACGGCGATAAAGCGGTATAGCAGCGACCAGGCATAAAGGATGGTCATGGCGATGAGCGGAAAGGTTTCGGCCGCGGTTATCCGTCCGTGTTTTTGCATCTCGGTGATCAGATAGCCAGCGTAGAGCGGGAGCGGGAATTGCACCAGGTGCAGGACGGCGTTGCGGCGGTCTTTGTCTTTCCAAAAGGATGTTCCTGCGTTTGCTTCCAAGACGGACCTCCTTATATATGTATATGGTTTGGAACGAACGAAAACGCATTTAAGCAACAATTATGCGGGCGGTCAAGCGATTCTTGCCAAATTGAGCAAAAAAAGGTAATTTGAATGCCTATGGCCATACCTAAATTTCCCGAACTCGAAGAAAATATTCTCAAGCAGTGGGATGAGAAGGATATTTTCAACAAGTCGCTTTTAAAGAATTCGCCCGAAGGAAATTTTATTTTTTTTGAAGGGCCGCCGACGGCCAACGGCAAGCCGGGGATGCACCACCTCATCGCCCGCTGTTTCAAGGACGTGATGAATCGCTACAAGACGATGCGCGGTTTTCATGTTTCGCGCAAAGCCGGCTGGGACACGCACGGGCTGCCGGTGGAAATTGAAGTTGAGAAAAAATTGGGTTTCAAAAGCAAGCGCGACGTTGAGGCCTACGGGGTTGCCGCGTACAACCGCAAATGCCGCGAATCGGTTTGGGAGTACAAAGAGCTTTGGAATAAGTTTACCAAGCGCAGCGGCTACTGGGTTGACCTGGAACATCCGTACATCACCTACGACCCCAACTACATCGAGTCGCTTTGGTGGGTGGTGAAAGAGATCGACGGCCGCAAGCTCATGTACGAAGGTTACCGGGTCGTTCCGCATTGTCCGCGCTGCGGCACCACGCTGGCCTCGCATGAATTGGCGCAGGGCTACGAGGATGTTGACGATGTTTCCGTTTATGTCCGTTTCAAGATCAAAGACGACCTGTTGAACAGCGCGAGCTTTTTGGTTTGGACGACGACCCCTTGGACGCTCCCGGCCAACGTCGCCCTGGCCGTGGGCGCGGAAATTCCGTATTCGGAAGTGCAATTGGATAACGGCGAACGCCTGATATTGGCCACGGCGCGGCTCACGGCGCTTGAGGGCGAATACAAGGTGCTGCGCGAGCTGCCGGGCAAGGACCTGGTCGGCGTTGAATACGAACCGCCCTACGCTTTCGTTAAATACACCGGTTCGGTCCATCACGTGCTGGCGGCCGATTTCGTTTCTACCGAAGACGGTTCCGGCATCGTGCACATCGCGCCCATGTACGGCGTCGACGACTTCAATTTGGGCGCGGGTAACGGCTTGCCGCAGCGGCATCTCGTCAACACGGCCGGCGAATTCATGGACGAGGTCGAGCCGTGGGCCGGCATGTTCGTCAAAAAAGCCGACCCGCTCATCATTGAAGATCTCGACAAGCACGGCAAGCTCTATAAGAAGGCGGTCATTCGCCATACCTATCCGTTCTGCTGGCGCTGCAAGAGTCCGCTCATCTATTACGCCAAGCCGTCATGGTATTTCAAGACTTCGGAAACGGCGGAGACGATGATCAAGGCCAACGAAGAAATAAATTGGGAACCCGAGCACCTTAAGGAAGGGCGCTTTGGCGAGTGGCTCAAGGGCAACAAGGACTGGGCCATTTCGCGCGAACGGTTTTGGGCCACGCCGCTGCCGGTTTGGAAATGCGCCAAAGAGCACAAAACCGTCATCGGCTCGTTCGCCGACCTGGAGAAAAAACGCTTTACGCCGCCGGCGCGCATTTTGTTCGTCCGCCACGGCGAGGCGCAAAATAACGCCGAAAAGATCGTGGCTTCCGGCCCGTACGCCAACAGTATTCATTTGACTGAATCGGGCAAGCTGGCGGTCAGGGCGGTCGCCAAAAAACTCGGCCGCGAACGGGTGGCGGCGATCTATTCCTCGCCGATCACGCGCGCCTTGGAAACGGCCACGATCATTTCGGAAGCGCTTGAGCTGGACGTGAACACCGACGAACGCCTGCGCGAACTCAATTTCGGCGTCATGAACGGCAAAACCGAGGACGAATTTCATGCCATGTTCGCCGTCGACGTCAATCGCTGGGTCAACGGCCCGACCGACGGGGAAACGTTCTCCGACGTGCGCAACCGCATGATCGGGTTCATCCGCGAGATCGATAAAAAGTATTCCGGCGAAACCGTGGTCGTGGTCACGCACGGCGACCCCATTTTCGTCGCCGACTGTTTTGTGAACCGCATTCCCGCCGACGAGCAGAGCGCTTGGCGCTATCCGGAGCTGGGCGGCATGACCGAACTCAAGCTCCCCAACTGGCCGCTCTCCGACGACAACAACCTCGATCCGCACCGTCCTTACATCGATGACGTGACGGTCGTCTGCGACGAATGCAGCGGCTTGGCGCATCGCGTCAAGGACGTGATGGACGTTTGGTTCGATTCGGGCTGCATGCCGTTCGCCCAGTGGCATTATCCGTTCGAGAACAAGGAGCGCATCGACAAGGAATTGTCGTTCCCGGCGGATTTTATTTCCGAAGCCATCGACCAGACGCGCGGTTGGTTCTACACGCTCCTGGCGGTGAACACGCTTTTGGGCTACAAGCACCCGCCGTACAAGAACGTCATTTCGATGAATCATATTTTGGACGCCAAAGGATTCAAGATGTCGAAATCAAAAGGCAATATCGTCGACCCATGGATGCTGTTTGAAAAGTACGGGGCCGACGCGGTGCGCTTTTATCTGTATACCGTCAACCAGCCGGCCGACTACAAGCGTTTTGACGAAAAGGACGTCGACGGCGTCGTTAAAAAAGTGTTCCTCATTCTTTGGAACACGATGGAGTTTTGGAAATTGTCCAAAAACAATCCCACGCCGGAAGCGGCGGCGGACGCGGCGCCAACCGAACACGTCCTCGATCGCTGGCTCGCGGCCCGGCTGAATCAGCTGGTCAAAACCGCGACCGTCGAACTCGACGCCTACCATCCGACCGACGCGGCGCGCGCGATCATGGATTTTGTGAACGAGCTTTCCACCTGGTATGTCCGCCGCTCGCGCGACCGTTTCCGCGCCGGCGCCTCGGTCGAACCGCTGCATGAGGCGCTCATGACCGTGACCAAGCTGCTGGCTCCGATGGTGCCGTTCGTCGCCGAGGCGCTGTATGCCGAACTGGGAGGCGCGGGGGAGTCGGTGCATTTGGCCGATTGGCCGAAGTATAACGAGAAAGCGATCGATGCCGAACTGATCGGCGACATGGCCGCCGTCCGAAAGATCGTCGAAATCGGGCACGCCTTGCGCGATGAGGCCGCGGTCAAACTGCGCCAGCCGCTTTCCGAAGTGGAAATTGAAAAAGCGGCGCTTAAGAACATCGACGAACTGTTGTCGCTCATTGCCGAAGAATTGAACGTGAAGCTGGCGAAAACGGTTGACCACATCGACGAGCGCGGCGGCTGGATCATCAAGAGCGTTAACGGCATTGCGGTGGCATTGCGGACCGAAATAACCGCCGAACTGAAACGCGAGGGGATGATGCGCGAGATCACGCGCCAGATCAACGACCTGCGCAAAGAAGCCAAGCTCACGCCCGTTGATCGCATCAAATTATATTTTGACATCGACGACATTGAATTCAAATCGATCTTAACGACGGAGAAAGAACACTTGGCCGCCGCCGCGCGCGCCGATGAGGTGGTCATGGAGCGTCTCGAAGCTGATGCGGCGCGCGAGCTGGAGATTGAAGGGAAAAAGCTTTGGATCGGCGTAAAAAAGGTGTAAAAAACCGCTTAACACAGGTAAAATAAAATGGCTCTAATGGGCCATTTTATTGTTGCGTCGGGCTTGACAAAATCGTTTATTCGTGATATAGTATTTCTTGTAATGATCGAGCAGCGTCGGGCGTAAGAGACCCGAACGCGGCCACCAGTTGAAAATTAAGGAGAGAGCTCGCGGCTAACGAGTATTTTAGCCACTTTGATCGAGTAATCGATCACAGGACGCATTTGTTGTTGTCTCTCCAAGACGAATACAAATGCGTCCTTTTTCATTACTGTCCGAAATTATCGAGCGATTAGCGAAGAGAATTTCGTTGACAGTAATAGAATCCCGCCGCGGCGGGGTCAGTAAATTCGCGGAAACAGATGAGGAGAGGGAACGCTTGGACAAACTCGCCTTCGGCGATAAGGTCCGGCGCGGCGCAAGGCTCGATTCGAATCGGTCTAACTGATTCGCTTCGGCCCCAGGCCATTTAACGGCTCTCGCTTCGGCGAACAGCCTCCATTCCCTTCTCATCTGTCTCCGCGAACGGCTCCCAAGGTTGGGCGGCCGCGGTACGGAGATCGGAAAGGACAAGTTCCATGTTCAAAGATTCAGCTCGCAGTCGCGCCGTTCAGTACGTCATGGCCCAGGCTCATCGGGTCGATGGTCCCGTGATTTCAGGCGATGTGCCCGAAGCGGTGATGGATGCGCATCGCGCGTCCAAGGACAAGCCGGAGCCGACAGTGCTCGACCTCAGCTGTGGCGTCCAGATTCGCCGAACCGCCGCCGCGGCCTAGCCGCAACACGCCCGTCGGAGCGGATCCGACCAATAGGGGAACGTCCGCGTTCCCCTCACAACTCTGAAACATGAGCACGGCTCATGTTTCGAAGATGCGAAATTAGCAAATTCACAACGGCGCCCGCGGCCGATCAACAACTGGAGGAACCATATGTCGAAGACGCACCACGCCCGTCCTGCTCGGAACAAGTCGAGGAACCCGGTAGGTCTTGGCGCCATCAAGGGCTGCAAGAAGGACTACCTGGGCCAGATTGCCCGGCACCAAGCTTCGCTTGGCGCGTTCAACTTCGCCGAACAGGTCGATGAATACGAAGACGTGGCGCCCGCCCCGCTCAGCCGCAAGCGCCGTCTCGGCATCGTCTCGGTCGCCAAGCAGACCGAAACTTCGTACAACGTCGAGCTCGATGCCCGGTCTCAGCACGAGGCACGGCTCGCCGCGCTTCAGGATGAGATGGTCTTGGTTCGCGGCGGCATTTGGGAGTCGATCGATCGGCTGAATGATCTCGTCTTCGACATCACCGAAGCCGGTCATCGGTCAATGGATGTCATCTATGAGCTCGATGCTCTGCTCGGCAAGGCCGATAACATCCTGCGGATCCGACGCCGTCCGACCAAGGATCGTCCTTGGGAGCGGGCCAGCATCGCCGCCTGACAATCACGCCCGCCGGAGCGACTCCGGCCAATAGGGGAACGAACGCGTTCCCCTCACAACTTTGGAACATGACTCTCTCGTGTTCCGAAGATGCGAACGAACTTTGAAAAAACTTCGCGCCTCGTTTGAGCGGTGAAGGCTATTGTCCGTTCAAATGAGGAGCGAAGAACAAACGATTAACTTCTGGCGGATGCCAGAAGCGCATTGTGCGTGAAGCGACTCAAAGAAAGGTGTGAAAATGCTGCCAACGAAACGAGTTTGCACCCATCACGGGTTGTTCCATGCCGACGACGTGTTCGCGGTCGCGGCCCTGGGGCGTTTGTTCGAGGTCGTCATTGTCCGCAGCCGCGATCCGAAAGTGTTCGGCGCCTGCGACATCCGCGTGGATGTCGGCGGCGAGCATGATCCGGAAAAAATGACCTTCGACCACCATCAGGCCGGCGGCGCCGGAGTACGCCCCAACGGCGTTCCCTATGCCAGTTTCGGACTGGTGTGGAAATGCTTCGGGACCCAGATCTGCTGCGGGGACGCCAAGGTGGCAAGGATGATCGACGAGCGCTTGGCGCAGACGATCGACGCCGATGACAACGGCGTTTTGCTCAGCGAGCCGCTCTTCGAGCGCGCGCCGGGACGATCCGTCGACCCCTACATCGTTCCCTCGCTGATCGACGCGCTCAACCCCAACTGGCACGAGCCCAAGGATTACGACGCCGCGTTCAAGCGTGCCGTGTATTTCGCCTCCGTTGTTCTCGAACGCGAGATCAAGCGGGCGGAGGGGATTGTCGGCGCTGAAACGGATGTTCGCAAAGCGATCGCCGCGGCCAAGGATCCGCGCATCCTGGTTCTCAACTACGCCTGCCCGTGGCAGGAGGCGGTGCTCGCCGAAGCGCCGCAAGCGCTGTACGTCTGCTATCCGTCGGAATCCGGCGACTGGCGCGTGCAAGCGGTGCCCGACGCTCCCGACAGTTTCGGGATGCGCCAGCCGCTGCCGGCCGCCTGGGCCGGAGCAACTGCCGCCGAACTCCGGCGACTCACCGGGTTGGACGACATCACGTTCGTCCATAACAACTTGTTCATCGCGGCGGCGCTTTCGCAAGCGAGCGCCCTCAAGATGGCCGAGCTGGCCCTCGCCTAGTCCATATCGGACAAACGCCGGCGCGGGCATGATTAACCGCGTCGGCGCAAAATGATCGGAAGAAATCAGAGATGGAGAAAAACATGGAATTCGCCGAACTCGAAGCAACGCTGAAGTTGATGATCACCGAAGTCGTGCTGTCGCAGGGCAACCTGCGCGCAGCATTGCTCGAAGCTGACGTCGCTCTGGCGAACGCCGCGATCATGCGGCAAAGGATCGAGTCCGAAAACACAGCCTCGTAACAACCAACCGCCCGCCGCGAGCGCATCGCGGCACCGTTCGGCACTGCCTATTCAGGACGCGGGTCCGCGTGAACAACACGCTTAGGGGAAATTGAAAATAGCGCGAGTTCAACTCTCGCCGGTGCCACCAACGTTTTTTACGAAAGGGATGTTCATGGAAAACTTGCTCGCCTTGATCGCTCCGTTCATTCTCGCGCTCGTCGTTCTCGAGGGTTTCTCGAAGATCCTCGGGTTCAAAGGTTCGCCAGCCAAACGCATGGCCGGTTGGGTCTTCGGACTTTTGGGATCGGTGGTGCGCGGCCTCTTTCATGGCGCATGGGAAGGACTCTTCGGCAAGCCGAAGAAGAAAAAGCCCTCGCGCTACCGCCGCCGCGATCGTGAGGACGATGGCGACGATGAGGAATAGGCAACGCCTATGTCCTCGAACCGGCTCCAACGATTGGAGCCGGTTTTCTTATATATTGGGGAATTTCAAAGGTATTTTCACCACTCCAGGCCACTCTTGGCAAAAAGCCGGGTTTAGGTTACTATAGCGTCTGTATTCGGGCGTATAGCTCAGTTGGTTAGAGCGTTTCGTTGACATCGAAAAGGTCTCTGGTTCGAATCCAGATACGCCCACCAAAAAATTCCACCCCCAAAGGGTGGAATTTTTTGTATCGAGCCTGCCGAGATACAAAATTTATTTTATATGCATATTTCCGTTTTTATCAAAGTATGGTAATTTCCGACCGGAAAAGGACCTGAACAACTTGCCCAGAGGGAACCATGGCCAACATTATCACTTTAAAGCGTTTTTTCGACGCCCACCTGCATTTGCGCAACGGCGCCATGCTGCGGGCGGTCCTGCGGCATACGATGCGGCATGCGCGCTACGCGCTTGTCATGCCGAACACCAAACCGCAGCCCGTGCTTTCGGTTGACGATATCATCCGTTATCGCGACGAAATTCGCCGCGCCCGGGACGCGATCAATGCCGACAGCTGCTTCGAGCCGCTCATGAGCATCGAAATTCGCGATAACACCACGCCGCAGATGATCCGCGACGCGCGGTTGGCTGGCGCGGTGGCGGGAAAGATATACCCCGTCGGGGTGACGACCAATTCTGAAGACGGCTTGCGCGATTTGTGGAGTCCGTCGATGCACGACACGCTTTGCGCCATGCGCGACGAGGGTATGCTGCTTTTGCTGCACGGCGAGTACGACCGGAAGAACGTTGACGTGCTGTACCGGGAAAGGGAATTCTTGCCCGACCTGGTCCGTTTGGCGGAAATGTTCCCCGATCTCCGGATCGTGCTCGAACACGTCTCAAGCCGCAAGGGCGTCGCGACGGTGGGAGCGCTTGGTCCAAACGTTGCCGCCACCATCACGCTGCACCATTTGCTGCTCACCCAAAACGACGTCATCGGCAACGGGATCCGTCCGCACCACGGCTGCAACCCCATGCCCAAGCTCTTCGATGACCGCGAAGCGCTGTTTCTCGCGCTCGCGAGCGAGAGCCCCAAGTTCTTTCTCGGTTCGGACAGCGCGCCGCATTCGCAAGAAAAAAAGGAATGCGCGGTCGGCGCTTGCGGCGTCTTTTCGGCGCCGGTCCTGGCCCAGCGTTTGGCGATGTTCTTTAACGCCATCGGACAAGCGACGACTCTGCCGAATTTTGCCTCGCGGTTCGGCACAAATTTCTACGGCCTGCCGCCGATCGAGGAAACCTTCGATCTGCTCGAGGAAGAAACGCTCGTGCCGGACAAGCTCGACGGCGTTGTTCCTTTCCTCGCCGGAACCAAATTGGCCTACCGCTACGCCTAACCGCTCGACCCGCCACTGCATCATTCGCGATGCGGCGGCGGGTCATTTTTATTGATGCGCGCGAATTGCCTTTATCAAACGTCCGCCAAAGTGTAATCTTGGTTACTGACCCTAACCATCTAAACATATGTGCGGAATTGTCGGTTATATCGGGGATGGCGAATCGTTGCCGGTGCTGCTGACCGGCCTGAAGGCGCTGGAATATCGCGGTTACGACTCGGCCGGCGTGGCGATTTTTTCGCGCGGCGCGGTCAAGGAGAAAAAGAGCTTGGGCCGGATCAATGTTTTGGAAGCCGCAACCAAGGGTGGGGATTTTTCCGGTTCAACCGGGATCGCGCACACGCGCTGGGCGACCCATGGCGTGCCGAGCGAGGCCAACGCCCACCCGCACCGCGACTGCGGCCGGCGCGTTTTTGTCGTGCACAACGGGATCATTGAGAATTATCGCGAGCTCAAAGAATACTTGATCGGCCGCGGTCATAAGTTCTTGTCGGAGACGGACACCGAATCGGTCGCCCATTTGATCGAAGACTTTTTAAAGGACGGCCGCGATTTTAAAGACGCGCTTTTTGCCGCGCTCAAGATGATCAAAGGCGCGTATGCGCTCGCGCTCGTCGATTCCAATGATCCGGAAAAACTCTACGCCGCCCGCCTCTCCAGCCCGCTGGTCGTCGGCGTCGGGGCGGGGGAGTATTTTTTGGCTTCGGATCCGTCGGCCTTGATTGGCCGAACCAAGGACATTATCTATCTGAAAGACGGCGAGGTGGCGGTCGTCAGGCGCGACAACATCGAGATCGTCAATTTTGAGAACGTGCCGACGCCGTATGAGATCATCAAGCTGGAGTGGAATTTGGAAGAAGCGCAAAAGGGAAAATATCCGCATTTCATGCTTAAGGAGATCTTTGAGGGTCCGGAAGTGGTCCGCGCGGCTTTCCGCGGCCGGATCAACGCCAAGGATGGCGCGGTCAAACTCGGCGGCTTGGAATTGATCCCGGAAAAATTGAAGGGGATAAAACGGCTGGTGATCGCGGCCTGCGGCACTTCCTATTACGCCGGCCTGATCGGCGAATACTTTTTCGAAGAGATCGCGGACATTCCGGTTGAGGTGCAGTTTGCCTCGGAGTTTCGTTACCGTCGCGAACCGTTCGACCCGGGCACGGCCGTGCTGGCCGTTTCCCAATCCGGCGAAACGGCCGATACCCTGGCGGCGCTGCGCAAGGCCAAAGAGAACGGACTGCTCACGCTCGGGATCGTCAACGTCGTCGGCTCGACCATCGCGCGCGAGACCGACGCCGGGATATACAACCATGCCGGGCCGGAGATCGGCGTCGCTTCCACCAAGGCCTTTCTTTCGCAGGTGACCTGCTTGCTGCTCATGGCCCTCTACCTGGCGAAAGACAAAACCGGACAAAGCGCTTTGCTCCGGGAATTGGAAAACATTCCCGGGAAGATCGAAAAGATCCTCGCGCAGGCGCCGCTCATTGAGAAGTTGTCCGAAAAATACCAAGACAGCCAAAATTTTCTCTTTCTCGGGCGTCGTTATAATTATCCGACGGCGCTCGAAGGCGCGCTCAAACTTAAAGAGGTCTCATACATTCATGCCGAAGGCTGCGGCGCCGGGGAGATGAAGCACGGGCCGCTCGCCATGATCGGCCCGGATTTTCCCACGCTGGCGATCGCGCCGCAGAACGGCATTTCCGACAAGATCAATTCCAACCTCGAAGAAATAAAAGCGCGCCGCGGGCCGATCGTGGCGATCGCGACCGAAAATGATGAAAGCCTTGGTTCACTGGCAAGCGACCTGATTCGCGTGCCGGCCACCCTCGAACCGCTGGAGCCGCTCCTTACGGTGATCCCGCTGCAGCTATTTGCTTACTATGCCGGCGTTAAAAAAGGATACGACGTCGACAAGCCGCGAAACTTGGCCAAGTCGGTCACCGTCGAATAAAAAAATTGCGGCCCCGAACGGGTCGCAATTTTCGAAACGGTCGCCGTCCTAACGCCGCGCAGCCGATCGTCCGGCACGGTGGTGGACATGAAAGCGCGGGTTATTGTTTTCGCGCGTCCGGCGGTTGCTGCCGCGACCGACGGGCTTTCCCGTGCCAATCAGATCCTGCGGTTCGGGTTCGGGCGGGTCGGCGTAGGCGCTTGAAGCGAGGCTGACGCCGAAGGCGCGGGCCATGTCGCTGGTGACGCCGGCGCTGACGGCGGCGCGCATTGGTTCGCGAACATCTTCTTTGGACATTGAACCTCCTGTTTTGTTACGCGGTCGAAGGAACGAAAAAACTAGCGATTTTTATTTAAGGCCACGGTTTGGCGGATCGAGCCGATCAATTCCTGCTCCAGCGCGCCAATGGGCACGCCGGTCGTTTCAATGCGGGCGCGTTTGGACGAACCGGTCGGCTGCCATTTGGCGCCCAGTTCCATGGCGTTCCAGCCGCGTTCGGCGGAAATGATGCCGCGCACCACGCCTTCGGTTTGCGGGTGTTCATGCAGCAGCAAAACGACCTCGGCATCCGGCGCGCGGCTCACTAATTCGTCAATGACGTCGGAAAGATGCGTTTCATCGGCGCCGGCATGCATGAAATCGGCGCGGCCGAGCACCGACCAGACTAGTTTGTGTTCACGGTCGGCTTTTAAGCGCGCCAGCACGCGGCCCCACAGGCGCAGGGCTTCGACGGGGCGGGTGCGGAAGAGCGCTTCAACGATCTCTTCGCGGCGCGCGCCGCGCAAGACCAGGCGTCCGGCGGTTTCCAGCGTGCGCGGGCTGGTCGAGTTCGAGCGGAAACTTTTGGTTTCGCCGATGATGCCGGACAGCAGGCAGGTGGCGGTGTCGGCGTCCATGCGTTTCGCGTCGATCGCTTCTATCAGCGTGGCGATCAGTTCGGAGGTGGCGCCGGCTTTGAGATCGACGATGTTGATCGAACCGTGATGTTCGTTGGCCGGGTGGGTATCGATATTCACGATCGGCGTTTCTTCAAAGAAGGCGCGGTGGTCGGCGAGCAGCGCGCCCAGTTCTTTCGGTTCGCGCACGCAAATGGCGATCAAAAGATCGTGCCGCCAAAGTCCGACGGCCGAGCGCAGTCCCTCCGCGCTGACCGCGCCGGAAGACGGGGTGATCTTGATGTGCAAATAGCCGTCGGCCACTTCGTGGCTCAGGTCATGCAAGCCGCCGGGGAGCGGGATGCTTAAAACGGTGTGGCGCGGGGCGACCAGGTCGGGTTTGATCTTGCCGATGCCGGGGAGAAATGACAGGTGCGGCTCGGCGGCAAAGCCGGCGCAAATTATTTCAGCCGGCTTGTTGTAGGTTTCAATAAAGCGCGCCATGGCCAGGCCGCCGGCGAGCGCATCAAGGGTGAACGCGGACGGCAAAACAACGGCCACCGAGCGGCTCCGTTTAATTGCCTCTACAAACTGTTCATGAGGCGCTAGCGCCATAATTTACTCCCACCACGATCCGATACCCCTCGGGTCGCCACATAGGGAATTCGTTAGATTACGAAATTTGCGCCTAACGGTCAAGGGGCAAGCCGGTTAAACGCTAAACACTAAGAACTAAATGCCAAAAATACCGTCTACCGGGCATTTTTCGCGGGGGTAAGCAATTTTGGGTTTTAGTTCTTAATTGTTAGTTTTTACCAATTTAACGTTTGCTATGCGTGATTTGCCGTGTTAAATTGGTCTCCTATGGAAGACCAAAACGAATTGCCAAAAGCCTACGAAGCCGCGCTTTACGAAGTGGGACTTTATGATAAGTGGGAAAAGTCGGGGTATTTCAATCCCGACAACCTGCCTGGTGCGCGCGTCGAACCATTTACGATCGTTCTGCCGCCGCCCAACCGGACAGGTACTTTGCATTTGGGGCACGCCACCATGGCGGCTATCGAAGACCTGATGATCCGTTTCGAACGCATGCGCGGCAAGCGCGCGCTGTGGGTGCCCGGCACCGACCATGCCGCCATTGCCACCCAGGTCAAAGTCGAACAGCTCTTGATCAACCAGGGCATGAAGGATCCGCGCAAAGAATTAGGCCGCGAGGCATTCTTGGAGAAGGTCCGCGAATTCGCCGACGCCTCCGGCGTGCGCATCAACGAGCAGATGCGGAAAATGGGCTCGTCCCTCGATTGGTCGCGCGAGGCCTATACCTTCGACGAACCGCGCAACAAGGCAGTCAACGAGATGTTCCGGATGATGTACGAGGACGGGATCATCGAGCGCGGGTACCGCATCGTCAATTGGGATCCGCAATTTCAAACGACGCTTTCCGATGAAGAGGTGCTGACCAAAGAGGTCAACGCCCGGCTCATCACGTTCAAGTACGACGCCGCTTTCCCGATCGCCATTTCGACGACGCGGCCGGAAACCAAGTTCGGCGACACGGCGGTGGCGGTGCATCCCGATGACGAACGCTACAAGCCATTTGTCGGTCAGACTTTTGAACCGGTGTTTTGCGGGAAAAAGATCAGCGTCAAGGTGATCGCCGACCAAGCGGTCGATCCGGCTTTCGGCACCGGCGCCTTGGGCGTCACGCCGGCGCATTCGATGATCGACGCGGAAATTGCCGAACGCCATGCTTTGCCGACGGTCATCGTGATCGGCAAGGACGCCAAAATGCTGCCCGAAGCCGGTCCGGATTTTGCCGGCCTCACCGTCGTGGAAGCGCGCAAGAAAGTCGAGAAGACCTTGGAGGCCGCCGGCCTGCTCGTTAAAGTTGAAGACACCGCGCAAAATCTTCCCGTCGCCGAACGCGGCGGCGCGCCGGTCGAGCAAATTCCCATGCGCCAATGGTTCGTCCGCGTCAACAAACAATTTGTTCTGCGCCAAGACACTTTGGGCAAATGGAAAAAGGGGGAGAAAGCGACGCTTAAAGAACTCATGGCCGAAGCCGTCAATTCCGGCCAAACCAAGATCGTGCCGGAGCGTTTCGATAAGACTTATTTCCATTGGATCAACAATCTCCACGATTGGTGCATCTCGCGCCAAATTTGGTTCGGCCATCAAATTCCCGTTTGGTACAACGGCGAGGAAACAAAGATGTCCGTTGCCTCGCCTGGCGCCGGCTGGGAGCGCGATCCGGACACGCTCGATACCTGGTTCTCGTCCGGCACCTGGACCTTTTCCACCCTGGGCTGGCCGGAATCAACCGCCGACCTGAAAACATATCATCCGACCTCGGTCCTCGAGACCGGTTACGACATTTTGTTCTTCTGGGTGGCGAAGATGGTTCTCATGACGACGTACGCGCTCGGCACCGTGCCGTTCAAGAACGTTTACCTGCACGGCTTGGTGCGCGACGAACAAGGCCGGAAAATGTCGAAGTCGCTGGGCAACATCATCGATCCGCTGGACGTGAGCGCCAAATACGGCACCGACGCCGTGCGCCTCTCGCTCGTGATCGGCACTTCCCCGGGCCAAGACATGAAAATGAGCGACGAGAAGATCGCCGGCTTCCGCAATTTTACCAACAAGCTTTGGAACATCGGGCGTTTTGTCTCGCGCGCCGAAAGCAAGAAGAAAGACCTGTCGATCGCCGATCGCTGGATCTTGTCGCGCTTGAATGAAACCGTTCGCGACGTGACGGAAAAATTGGGCAGCTTCCAATTCTCGCAAGCCGGCGAAAGGCTGCGCGATTTCACTTGGACGGAATTTGCCGATTGGTACGTGGAAATTCACAAGCGCGAAGGCAATGACGCCGTGTTGCGCGAAGTGTTCATGACGCT
>JAHFIF010000078.1 GCA_023246535.1 bacterium | reverse complement strand
TTTTGTATTCGTACGAACCGCTGCCCAAAGAACTCGGGCCGTGGAACGAGAAGTGGCGCAACAAGGTTTTGCGCTGGCCGCCCAAATACGGCTTGACCGCGCTGCGCCTGTCATGGGAAATGTGGCACCACGCGCCGGACGTCTTGTTTGTTCCCGGCTACCGCCTGCCGTTTGCCGCGCCCAAGAAATCGGTCGTCACCATCCACGACGCCTCGTTCCTGGAATACCCCGACCTTTACGCCCCCGCCGACCGCGCCCGACAAAACAAGACGCTCGTTGATACTTGTAAACGCGCGCAAACCATCATTGTTCCGTCCGAATACACCAAGTCCCAGCTCGTCGCCATGAAGCCGGCCAACATCGCCGTCATCCCGCTCGGCGTTCGCATCCCTCTCCTTAACAAAGGAGAGGGTAGGGTGAGGTCAGGCGCCAAAGGCCAAGCCCCGTATTTCATTTTCGTCGGCCGCGTCGACAAGAAAAAGAATCTTGAGGTCGCCATCGACGGCTTTGCCAAATTCTTAATGACCCACCCCGGCTACAATTTTTTGATCGTCGGCCGTCCGTCTTACGGCTTTGACGAGATCAGGGCGCGCGCCGAAAAAAGCGGGGCGGGGGAGGCGATCGAATTCAAAGGTCCGCTGCCCGACAAAGAAATGTATAACCTGTTGCGAAACGCCACCGCCCTGGTCCACCCGTGCCCCGTCGAAGGCTTTGGCCTGCCCGTCGTCGAGGCCATGGCCATGTCCGTCCCCGTGATCGCCGCCGACCACGGCGCCGCTTATGAAGCCGCCGCCGACGCCGCATTGACCGTCCGCCCCACCGACCCCGAAAAATGGTCCCAAGCCATGGACCAGATCACTTTTGATATTTTTAGAATTCCCTTGATCGAAAAAGGCCTGGCCCGCGCCAAACACTTCACCTGGCCCCGCGCCGCCGCGGCGACGTGGAAGGCGATCGCTAATTAAGACCGCGTGATAATCTGTAAAGACGAGGCGATTAATTTTCTTTATCGATCTTAAATTATGAAACTTCTCGCAACTTTAAATCCGGAATACGCGAGCGACAAGGAGGCTGACGGATTTAAGCGGCGCGAGGCGGCGCGGGCGATCGTTTTTGACGCCGACGGCAAGATCGCGCTTTTAAACGTCGCGAAAAAGGGTTATCACAAGCTGCCCGGCGGCGGCGTTGAGGCAGGGGAGGGGGTTGTCGACGCGCTGATGCGCGAGTGCCGCGAAGAGATCGGCTGCCAGATCGCGATCATCGACGCGCTCGGCGAGATCGTCGAATATCGAAAAATGTTCAAGATCAAACAAACGTCTTTTTGTTATTTGGCGAAGGTGGTCGGGCCCAAGGGCGAGCCGATGTTCATGCCCGACGAGCTTGCCGACGGATTCGAAGTGCAGTGGGTGCCGTTTGCCGTTGCCAAACAATTGCTGATGCTCGACCGCCCGGACGACCAGGGCGCGGTTTTATATATGATTCCCAGGGAAAAGATCATGCTTGAAGCGGCCAAGCATGCGCTGACCGAACCGCTCGTTGACGGGTGCGGCAACGGACGGTGCTATTAGCAAAGTTGATGATATTGACCCGGGAGGAATGACGTGCTTAGATGCTTGCGTTGCAACGGCGGTGGTCGCCGTTGCACGTCGTTCTATGCGGAAAGGACAGAACATGGCATGCGGTGTATGCGCTCCTTCGCCGGCGCAAATCGGCGAACCGTTGACCGAGGACACGCTCGAGGCAATGCCGCCGGAGACGCGCGCATTTTGGGAAGATTTCTTGAGCCAGGCGCGCGACGAGTTGGACGCCAAAGAGGCAGAAATAGCCTTGCCGCCGTACGCGCCCACGCCGGACTTGGCGGCCAAGTACCAACGCGCGGTCGGCGAATTCAAGGGCGGCGGCTATTGCTCCGTTCGTCAGCTCGAAGGGCTTTTCGCCTTCAAGGTTTGAAAACCGACCGTTCACAGCTAGCGCGCAAACCTGCCGATCGGACGGCGGGTTTTTTCTTTTTAAGGGGATTTTTGCCAGCGGTTTTTCCTTTGCTTGAACGCAATAAAACCGCTATACTCGTTCCATGGCCTACCTGGAAAGCGAAGAATTGATCGGGCATTCGCGGCAACGCGATTTTTTGGCGCGTTCGCTTAAAAACGGCCGGCATCACGCCTTCCTTTTGGTCGGGCCGGAGCATCTGGGCAAAGACGCCGTGGCGCGCGCGTTGGTTGCCGACGAGTTGCGTCGGCCGGTTGCCAGCTGGCAGGACTTGGCCGGCCAGCCGGACGTGCGCGTGTTAAGCCGCGAAGAAGGGGAGAAGAACATCGGCATCGAGGCGATCCGCGGTTTTATCGACCATTTCTCCAGTTCGTCCTTTTGGGGCGGACGGAAGATCGGCGTTATTTCCGGCGCCCATGAACTGTCGCCGGAAGCGGCCAACGCCCTTTTGAAAACTTTGGAAGAACCCGCCGGCAAGGCGCTCCTGGTGCTGACCGCACATGCGCTCGACCGTTTGCCGGAAACGGTGAAAAGCCGTTGCCAAGTGGTTCGCTTTTTGACCGTGCCGCCCGCGCTCGTCGCCGCCGGCCTGATCCGCCGCGGGTTGGATCCAATTTCGGCCAAAGTGTCCGCCGCTTTTTCCGCCGGGCGTCCGGGCATTGCCGTCCAACACGCCGAAGACGCCGCCTTGCGCGCCGCCCGCGCCGAGCAGACGCTGACATTCATGGCGCTCGCCGACCGGCCGATCGCGAGCCGGCTGGCGGCTGTTTCGGACATCACCGCCAAAGTTGAAACTTCGGCGCTCGGCGCCTTGCTCGACGTTTGGGTCGCTGTTTTGCGCGACGCGCTTTCGGTGGCGACCGGCAACGAGCGGTATGCGACCGATCAAACCGCGCTGTCGTCGCTCCGTTCGTTCGCCGCCAGGCGAACGGTCGCCGGCATCGTGCGCGCGCATCGCTCCCTGGCCGCCGGAAAACGAATGCTCGCCGAGAACGTCAATCCGCGCCTTATCTTCGAACACATCGCACTATCTTTATGAAAACTATGAAAAAATTATTCAAGTTCGCGCCGGTGCTCTTGGCGGTGGCGCTCATGGGCCAGGGCTGCATCATTCAATTTAACAATGCCGGAACTTCCGACGGCGGCGTCTGGCGCAGCGCCAACAAAGGCACGGATTGGGTGCAAAAGAACGCCGTGCTTTCGGTCGGCGGCGCGCGCACGATGAATACGGCCAACATTTTGTCCTTTGTCTCCGATCCGACCGATCCGCTCACCGTTTACGTTTCAACCGAAGCCAGCGGCTTGCTCTTTACCACCGACGGCGGCGAATCGTGGACCCAGCCAAAAGATTTGGGCAGCGCCCGGATCGCGGGGATCGCGCTCGATCGCAAGGACAAATGCACCGTCTATGCCGTGACCGGCGGCATTGCCGTGAAAACGACCGACTGCACGCGGACGTGGTCGAAAATATATGAAGAGAGCCGCGCCGGCGTCGCCCTTACTTCCGTTGCCGTGGATTTTTTCAACACCAACAACGTTTATGTCGCGACCTCGAAGGGCGACATCGTGAAATCGACCGATGGCGGCGTCAGCTGGGCGACTATCACCGCCAAGCCGTTCAACAGCCAAGTCAATAAAATGGTCATCGACCCGTCGGATTCGCGCGTCATTTACCTGGGAACCAAATCCGACGGAATCTGGAAAACGGTCGACGCCGGCGCCAGCTGGGTCGACATGTCGACCGGCCTCGCCCTCTTTGACGGCGCCAAGGATTTTTACGACCTGGTGCCCGACCTCTCCAAGAAGAACGCCTACGTGCTGGTTTGCCGCTACGGCTTGCTGCGCACGCTTGACGGCGGCGTCACATGGGCTAAGATCCCGCTCGTGACCGGTCCGGGCCAGGCGCGGATCTACTCGATGGCCATGAATCCGGGGAACGGCCAGGAATTGTACTACTCGACGGCGACGGTCTTCTATAAATCAACCAACGGCGGCGCCAACTGGACCACCAAGCGTTTGCCGACCTCCCGCATCGGCTCGGCGATGATGGTGAGCGCCAAAGACCCGAATATCATCTACTTAGGAACCTTACAGGTTAAGAAATAATTATGAATCCAATCCTGCTTACCGGAAAAGACGAATTTCAGCTCATCCTCGAGCATTTGCGAAAAGAGCTGTCGGGGATCCGCACCGGCCGCGCCAACTCGGCGGTCGTTGAGAATATCATGATCGACGCCTACGGCTCGCAAATGCCGGTCAAAGGTTTGGCCTCCATCGGCGTGCCGGATTCGCGGACGATTACCATTGAAGCGTGGGACAAGTCGCTCCTCAAAGAGATCGAAAAGGGGATTCGCGACGCCGGCGTCGGCTTGAATCCGGTCAACGAGGGAACGCTGCTCCGGATCAGCATGCCGCAAATGACCGAAGAAACGCGCCGGGCGCTCACCAAAGTCGTCGGCGAAAAATCGGAAGAAGCGCGCGAAAAGATCCGCGGCACGCGCGAGGACGTGAAGAGCCTCATCATCAGCGCCATGAACGACGGCGACGTGACCGAAGACGAGCGCTACCATTTGCAGGACGAACTGGAGGCGATGGTCGGCGGCTTCAACGACCAGATCAAGGAATTGGCCGATGAAAAAGAAAAGGAAATGATGACCATCTAAAGCGTAGAATCCAGAATTTAATATGCAAGAGAATATCATGGAAAAGATCGTGTCGCTCGCCAAACGGCGCGGCTTTGTTTTTCAGGGCAGCGAATTATACGGCGGCCTCCAGGGCACGTGGGACTACGGACCGCTGGGCGTGCTCATGAAGAACAATATCAAGGCGGCCTGGCTCAAGAAGAATTTGCAGGAGCGGCCCGACATGGTCGGTTTGGACGCCGCGATCCTCATGAACCGCAAGGTTTGGGAGGCGTCGGGACACACCAAATTCATGTTCGACGACCTGGTGGAATGCAAAGAATGCCATCATCGCTTTAGAAAGGACAAGGTCGGACCGAAGTGCCCCGATTGCAACGGCGAATTTTCCGAAGCCAAGCCGTTCAACCTGATGCTTGAGACCGTGGTCGGCCCGGCCGCCACCGATGACGCCAAAATCTTCCTGCGGCCGGAAACGGCGCAAGGCATTTTCGTCGATTACCAGCTGATCCAAGAAACAACGCGCCGTAAACTCCCGTTCGGCGTCGCCCAGGTCGGCAAGTCGTTTAGGAACGAGATCACGCCGGGCAACTTCGTCTTCCGCGTCCGCGAATTCGAGCAGATGGAGATTGAATATTTCTGCCGCCCCGAGGAGGGGATGGCCAAGTACGAAGAGTGGCGCCAGGCGCGTTTGGCCTGGTGGCTCGGCCTCGGCATTAAGAAAGAGAACATCCGTTTTTACGAATACAAGAAGGAAGAGCTGGCGCACTATTCGGCCGGCACGACCGACGTTGAGTTTGCTTTCCCGTTCGGCAAGAACGGCTGGGACGAGCTCGAGGGCATTGCTTACCGCACCGACTTCGACCTGAACGCGCACATCAAAGCTTCGGGCCAGGAGATGGGCTATTTTGACGAAGAGACCAAAACCAAGATCGTGCCGCACGTGGTCGAACCGTCGGCCGGCGTCGACCGCGCTTTCCTCGCCTTCATGCTGAACGGCTACGA